>CAZQSR010000043.1:2690-16315 GCA_964596145.1 uncultured Ignavibacteriaceae bacterium | reverse complement strand
GCTGATATTTCTGCTACCACCTGCTTGCCAAGTTCTACATCATCATTGTCAGTAAATAAATTTATTCCATCTTCACATGAAACAAAAGTAAAAGAGGAAAGAAAAAGTAGAAACGCAAAAAACGAATATTTAATGTTTTTCATTTTGGCTCCAGTTTAATTACTGTTTATTAATTGCCTTCCAGAGATGATCTAAAAGCTTGTCGATTCCATCTTTCGTTGCTGATGAAAAAGTAAGTAAAGATGAATCTACATTTTTGATTTTTTTCTTTTTCATTTTTTCAAGGTCTTTGGCATTAATTAAATCTGTCTTAGACAAACTTACAATTTTTTTCTTTTTTGCCAAAGAGGGACTATAAGATTTTAGTTCGTTAAAAAGTGTAGAAAAATCTTTTTGAATGTCTTCAGACGTAGCTTCAATAAGGAATAATAGAATTTTTGTTCTTTCAATATGTCTTAAAAATCGCAAGCCCAATCCTTTACCTTCGCTAGCTCCTTCAATAATTCCGGGAATATCAGCTACAACAAAACTTCCTATATCTTTATATCTTACAATTCCAAGATTTGGTTCAAGAGTAGTAAAAGGATAATCGGCAATTTTAGGTTTTGCTTCGGAAATTACTGAAATTAATGTTGATTTTCCTGCATTAGGAAAACCGACCAATCCTACATCAGCTATTAATTTCAATTCCAGAATAATTTTTTTTTCTTTACCGGGTTTCCCATTTTCTGCAAACCTGGGAGTTTGATTTGTGGAAGTTGCAAAATTAGCATTTCCTTTACCTCCTTTACCTCCTTTGACAACGATATATTTTTCCTGATGTTTTGCTAAGTCGAAAATAACTTCATTGCTTTCTACATCTTTAATTAGTGTTCCAACAGGAACCTTAATAACAATATCCTTACCGCTTCTTCCATCTTTAAGAGAAGTGCCTCCCGGTTGTCCATTTTCTGCATTGTAAATTTTTCTATACCTGAAATCAAGTAAGGTAGAAAGATTTTCATCGGCAAGAATAATAACATCGCCACCTTTACCGCCATTTCCGCCGGCAGGTCCGCCTTTGGGAACATATTTCTCTCTTCTGAAAGCAACGGCACCATCACCGCCATCGCCTGCCTTTACAAATATTTCTGCGTAATCTATAAACATATGTTTTAAAAACTTTGGTTTAAATATAAGAAGTTAAATGATATTTGAAAGCAATCCTTGAGACATTATTGAACTGATGTAAAAAAATCTTCTCCGTTTTCTCTTGTATGAATGAGCAATAAACCAGCACGAACCATTTTAACAAGTGTTCTCGAAGCTCTTCTTTGAGAAATATTACCTGCTTCGCAAAGTTCATTTACTGAAATTGTTTCTTTCTTTTCAAGAAAAGAAAATACTAATTTTTCAAGTTGACCAATAGAGTACTTTTTTAAATTTTGATTCACAAGTCCAACTTTAAATATCCTCATCATTTCTTTGCTTGCCTGTACGCTTTTATCGTTAACCCTTACAAAAACTTGTGCCGAGTTAATATCAAATTCATTTTTATAATCCTGAGCCCTGTGAGGTTTTGTTTTTGATTCAGCTACTTCAAATGCAACTATTTCCTTTCCATCAATTTCGAAGCAATGGTATTTTAATTCTATTGCAGGTTCGCAATATTTTGAAGTGGTTTCTGTAACCAATGAGATAATTTCTTTTTCACTTTCAACTCCAATGATTTTTTTATTATCATCAACTCCAAAGATTAAAACACCTCCGCAAGTATTAGCAAAAGCTATTAGCTCTTTCGCTGTTTTATCGTGACCGGAAAAACGCAATTTGAATTCAGTTGTTAAATTCTCTCCTGTTTCAATTAAATCAAGAATTTCTTTTTTTTTCATAGTTCAGGATAAAGAATAATATCTCCTAACCTTTCTCTTATAATTGATGACCTTCTTAATACATACCGCGAATTTGTGTTTGGCTGATGAACAAGAGGAGAAGGAATAACTGCGGCAAGACGTAAACATTCATTAATACTGAGTTCCGAAGGTTCTTTATCAAAATAAATATCGGCAGCTTTTTCAATTCCAAAGATTCCATCTCCCCATTCAATCGAATTTACATAGTTTTCAAGTATTGCCTTTTTTGACAGCTCTTTCTCAAAACGAAAAGCAACAATTAATTCTTTTGCTTTACGGATAAAACTTTTATTCGTAGTGAAGAAAATATTTTTTGCAAGCTGCATCGTTATGGTGCTTCCGCCTCTTGCCGATTTTTTCCTTCGTGCATTTAATCGCATTGATGTTTTTATTTCTTTCCAATCAACTCCTTTGTGATAAAAAAAACTTCCATCTTCCATCGCTATTATTGACTTGAGTAAATTCGGATTTACATCGTCAACATCTATAATTGAATGACGCGGGTAGAATATCAAGAAATTTTCAATTGCTCTTTGTTCCATCATAGAAGTTATGTAAGCGGTATTATACTCAAAAAGTGGTATTTGTAATCCGGGTATGCTAAAGTAAAAGAGAAACAACAAGTAAAAAAAAATAAACCTGGCTTTTTTTCGTTGATAATATTCAGCAAGTTTACTAAATATTAAGCCAAGCTCATTCTCATATTGTGCCGATTTATACATAAATCGTTTTTCTTAAAGTAATAAAAATTATTTCGCATTTCAAGAAAACTGAATCCCGGTGGCTTTTCTTCCTGTGTGGGCTCAATTTGTTGATCAAATTTCTTTTCTTCTTCTATATCAGATTTTTTCTGTTCTTCTTCTGGTTTTTCTTTTTCTTCAGGTTGATCAATTTTGGGCTCATTAATTTGATGCAGTTTTAATGAATCATTCATCTTTGCAGTTCTTATTGAATCTTGTTTTCTGACTACTTCCAGTGAATCTGCTTCTCTTTTCAACCTGATTTGTTCTTTAACCCTATTTATAGAATCCTGTATTGCTTTCAACGAGTCTTCTATTGCTTTTTTAATTCTTGCTTTTTCTTCTTTATAAAAACTTATTTTGGGGTTAATAGCAGAAGCATATTCGGTTCGCGGATATTTTGTAACAAGTGTATCATACACGGACGCCGCTGAATCGAGCATTTTAAGTTTATTTTCCAAAATCCATCCCGCTGCCATTAATGATTTTGGCGCATACTTGGAGCCCGGGAAATTATTGTAAATTGAATAGTATTTCTCAACAGAAGTTTTATAATCATTTTTTTGTAAAAAACTTTCTGCAACAATAAATACATCTTTTGCCGGATCGTAATCGAAATCAATTTTAGGTTTTCCAATTTTGTCGGCTGCCGCATTAACTATTCTTTCCGACTTGTAATGATCATAAATATAACTGAAAATACTATCGGCTCTGGTCGTATCATTAATTGTTAAATAATAACTTCCAATTGCAAACAATAACTGAGGTTCAAAAGATAGACTATCATAACCCTCAACTACATTTTTGTAATAGTAGAATGCTGAATCCGGCACATCTAATTCAGTAAAGAATAAATTACCAAGCTCATACTCTGAACGCGCTAATAATTTTTTAAGTGAATCTGCCGACAAGTTTGGTTTAATTGGCATCTTCTTATTCGATTGATTTAGCGCTGTAGTTTGATTAACATTCGGCGGCGGGTTTTGTATTCCTTCAAAATTTCTTTCTCGTCCGGTTCGTGGTGGAAGAGTTCCTGTTCGCACATCATCGTTGGTTTTCTGCTGAAGAGTGTCGGAAAAAAATGCAAGAGAATCTTTTGTATACTCCTCGGGGTTATTTACATAATAAAGTTGTTGACTATAATCTTTGATTTGCGACGTCAATGAAGAATATTTAGAAAATTGTGCAGCTTTATTTTTAATCCATGGAATATACTCAGGTGTTGACGAGGATGACAAAGCTTTCTGGTAATAGTAATTTGCACTATCATAATTGTGCAAGTGAAGTTCAAACATTTCTGCAAGTTCAAAGCGTGCCGGTCCAGAGTAAACTGAATTTGAGTAAGCAGTATCAACATTTTTTAGTTTAATATAAGCCTCATCATATTTTTCCATACGTGCGAATGTAATTCCAATCTCAAGATCAATCATATCATAAGAAGTACTATTTTTATCTTCTTTCCTCAACTTTTCAAACACTGTTAGAGCTTCATCGTATTTTTCAATACTTCTCATTACTTTTCCATATTTTACCTGTGCACTTAACTCCATATCAAATGAAGGTGAATAATTCAATACAGATTTATAAGCGTTTGCGGCTTCTTCATATCTTTCAAGTTTATAATAATTTAATTCTCCTATTTGATATGCGGTTTGAGCATTAATAAAACCATCTTTTGATATTTCAAGTAATTCTTTACAGTAAGTGATAGCTTCGGTAAATCTATTCAATATTATGAAATATTTTATTTGTTCTATATAAGCAAAAACTAAAATTTCATCATCGTCATTTTCTTTAGCTTTCGTCTTGATTTCATTGATTAATGTAAGTGCCTGAGAATATTCTTTCATCTGCAAATGACAACGAACAATCCATACTTCAGTCTCAGGGACAAGATTACTTTCAGGAAATTGTACAATTAATTCTCTAAATTTTCTAATCGCTTTGGGATAATTCTTTAAGAAATAAAAAGATTTACCAAGCATAAACAGAGCATCATCTACAAAAGAACTTTCGGAATTAAATTGCAATATTTTTGAACTTTTCTCTATTACTTTTTGCAGTTGTTGAGGAGTGCTGCCAGGTAAATTTGGTTCGGTAATTGCAAACAGGTCTTTATTTCGTTCAACTATTATTAATTCTTCAGCCTGGTTATAAACATCTGATGTGTTATAATAGAGATTGAAATAAGTCGTAAAATCATGCCACACACCGCAACCATTTAAAATGATGGAAGAGAATAAACCAGATACGATTATTAAAAAATATTTTTTATTCTTCATACTGAAGCTCTGATAATTTTTTTTGTCTGTAACAATAGAATCCTATAGAGCCTCCTTACCGCTTTCTTCTGTTCTTATGCGAATTACATCCTCTACGTTATAGACAAATATTTTCCCATCACCCACCTGACCGGTCTTTGCAGTTTTTAAAATTGCATCAATTATTTTTTCAGCTTTGTTTGAATCAACAACCACCTCAATTTTTATTTTAGGCACAAATTCAATTCTGTATTCACTTCCACGGTAAGTTTCTTTATGTCCCTTTTGCCTTCCATAACCGCGAACTTCCGTAATTGTCAATCCCTTAATGCCTTCTTCGGTTAAAGCTTCTTTTACTTCTTCAAGTTTAAAAGGACGAATAATTGCTTCAATTTTTTTCAGCATAGACCTTCCTTTATTGTTTGCCATGACATTGTTTGTATTTTTTTCCGCTGCCGCAAGGACATGGATCATTTCTTCCAACTTTTTCTTCAACACGAATTGGTTGTGTTTTTCCTGTTCTTGAAGCCTGCTGCTGTTGGGAAGAACCCGAATACCCTAAACCTTCGGTTGATTGCTTAGCTTCTAATATCCTTCCTCTTGAAGGTCTTCTTCTCTGTTCCTGAACCTGTTCTGGTGCCTGTGGAAAGAATTTGAAACAGAAAGAAACAGTTTCGTTTCGAATTTGATTTAGTAATTGAAGAAATAAATTATATGCTTCAGATTTATATTCAAGCAGCGGATCTTTCTGTCCGAATGCACGTAATCCAATTCCTTCTTTCAGATCATCCATCTCTCTAAGATGTTCTTTCCATTTATTGTCTATCACAGACAATGCAGCAAATCGTTCAAGCCGAGCCATTAAGTCGCTGCCAAGAGCTTCTTCTTTTCTTTTATAAAATTCTTTTGCAGCTTCAAATACTTTTTCTATAAATCCATCTTTACCAAGTGATTCATATTCGTTTGGGCTTATTTGAATATCAACAAGTAAATGCTGAACAAATTCTTCTCTCATTTTTTCAATAAGAGCATCATCATAATATTTCTCTGCTACTTCTTCAATATATTCATGCAGATATTCAAGCACTTCTGATTTTAATCTTTCGCCCTGCAACGCACGATTTCTTCTTGTATAAATAACTTCCCGCTGTTGATTCATAACATCATCATATTCAAGAAGTCTTTTTCTTATAGAAAAGTTATTCTCTTCAACTTTTTTCTGAGCACGTTCAACAGATTTGGTTATAAGTGGATGCTGAATAACTTCACCTTCCTGCAATCCCATTCTTTGCATAATTGAAGCAATCTTATCGCTTCCGAATAATCTCATTAAATCATCTTCAAGAGAAAGGAAAAATTTTGAAGTTCCCGGGTCTCCCTGTCTTCCCGCTCTTCCTCTAAGCTGTCTGTCTATTCTTCTCGATTCATGTCTTTCTGTACCAAGTATATAAAGACCACCTCTTTCAACAACACCGGCTCCAAGTTTAATGTCGGTTCCACGTCCGGCCATATTTGTAGCAATAGTAACCGCTCCCTGCTGTCCTGCAAACTGAATAATCTCAGCTTCCCGTTGATGTTGTTTTGCATTAAGAACGTTATGAGCAACACCTTTACGTTTTAACATTCTGCTAATTGTCTCGGACACTTCAACGGAGGTTGTCCCAACAAGCACAGGTCTGCCTTCTTTTTTCAACTGTTCAATTTGTTCTATAACAGCATTATACTTTTCGCGTTTGGTTTTATAAATAGCATCATCTTCATCATCGCGAATCATTTTTCTATGAGTTGGAATTACAACAACTTCCAATTTATAAATATCAAAAAATTCTGTTTCTTCAGTTTCTGCAGTACCGGTCATCCCTGCAAGTTTTTTATACATACGGAAATAATTTTGAAGTGTAATTGTTGCCAGTGTTTGTGTGTCTCTTTCGACATGAACATTTTCTTTAGCTTCTATTGCCTGGTGAAGTCCATCACTATATCTTCTTCCTGGTAAAACTCTTCCGGTAAATTCATCAACAATAGCAATTTTACCTTCATCAGTAACAACGTATTCAACATCTTTTTCAAACAAAGTATATGCTTTCAGCAACTGGTGAAGAGTATGAATTTTTTCGCTTCTTTCAGAATAAGTTTTATACAACTCTTCTTTCTTTTTTATTTTTTCTTCAATTGTAATTGAAGCGTCATTTTCAAACTTACTTATCTCAGTGCCGAGGTCGGGTAGAACGAAGAAATTTTTATCTTCTCTTGAACCTTTGGCAAGTTCTTCTCTTCCTTTTTCGGTAAGATCTATTGAATGATTTTTTTCATCTATGACAAAATATAATTCATCATCAATGATGTGCATATTTTTCCCTTTTTCACGAAGGAACTCCAGTTCGGTATCAAGCAATAACTTTTTATAAGCTGGTTCCGAAAGAACTTTTGCAAGTTTCTTATTTTTTGGCAACCCTCTGTTAGCTCTTAATAAAAGCTTTCCCGCTTCAAATGTATCTTTTGAATCTTCGGATGCAAGAATTTTTTCAGCTTCTGCAACAATGTTTGCAACAAGCCCTGATTGCAGCCTGAATAGGCGATCAATACGCGGTTTCATTTCATCAAACTTCTGTTGATCATCGTGTTCAACAGCACCGGAAATAATTAAAGGTGTTCTGGCTTCATCTATTAAAACAGAGTCAACTTCATCAACTATTGCATAATTATGTCCACGCTGAACTTTACCTTCAATATCAATAGCCATATTGTCGCGGAGATAATCAAATCCAAATTCATTATTTGTACCATAAATAATATCGCAGTTGTATTGAATTTTTCTTTGTTCGGAATTCATCGTGTTAAGCATTACTCCAACAGTAAGTCCATGGAACTTAAATATTTCTCCCATCCATTCAGAATCACGTTGAGCAAGATAATCATTAACAGTAACAACGTGCACTCCTCTTCCCGTCAAGGCATTCAGATAAATTGGCAAAGTTGCAACCAGAGTTTTTCCTTCACCGGTAGCCATTTCTGCAATTTTCCCCTGGTGAAGAACAACTCCTCCCATTAACTGCACATCGAATGGAATCATATCCCAGGTAACCCGGTGACCCATTACAGTATAAGATTTCCCGACAAGTCGTCTGCAGGTATCTTTTACAACCGCAAAAGCTTCTGGAAGAATTTCATCAAGTATTTCTTCATACCTTGCATCAAGTTGTTCGTTTAATTCATCCAGCTCATTATAAACAACCTGTTTATCAAATTCTTCGTTAGAATGTAATTTGGCAATAATTTCATCTATTTGTTTTCTAAGTTCTTCTGTCTCTGTTTGAAGTTTTTCTTTGAATTCAATAGTTTTTGCTTTTAATTGTTCATCACTCAAATCTTTCAATGTTTCAAAGTGTTGATTAATTTCATCAACTATAGGCCAAAGCTCACTAACATCTTTGGATTTTTTATCACCAAATATTTTTTTCAGAAAATTAAGCATTAATAAGTATCTCCGTGTAAAATGCGTGCAAAAATTAAGTATTGAGTTCCATTAAAACAATCTAATTTAATTTGGTGCTTTATTATTGCCCGTTATTTTTGCATTATAAATTAAAGGATGCTTGATGAAAAAATTTTTTCTTTTTACATTATTACTATCGCTCTTTGTTAATGCACAGGTAAAAGTAACTTTCCTTGTGTCGGTTAAATCTGAAATAAAAAGCAAAGTTTATGTAACCGGTAATCATTCTATACTTGGATTCTGGAATCCTTCGCTTGTTGAATTGCAAAAAATAAATGACTCAACTTTTTCGCAATCTTTTTTCTTTAGTAAAAATATTCCTTTAGAATTTAAAATTACTGCCGGCTCGTGGGATAGAGAAGCTATCTATGAAGACGGAAAAGTCCCTTCAAACTTTTCTTTACTTGTTGAAAAAGACACAACTTTAAGTATCACAGTTTTATGCTGGAAGAACGAAAAACCAAAATTATCAAATGATTTTAAAGGACAAATAACCGGCAAAGTGGAATATATCCACAATTTAAGTTATAAAAATCTTTTACCCAGAGACGTAATTATTTGGCTTCCTCCAGAATATGGTAAAAATAAAAAACAAAGATTTCCCGTCCTGTATATGCACGATGGACAAAATATAATTGACCCGGCAACATCATTTGCAAAAATTGATTGGCAAATTGATGAAACTGTTGATAGTTTAATCAAAAACAAAATAATTGAACCAATGATTATCGTTGGAATTTATAATACCACCAATAGAATGCGTGAATATACCCCTGGAAAAGAAGGAGAAGAATATTGCAACTTTATTGTGAAAGAATTAAAGCCTTTAATTGACAAAAAATACAGAACAATTAAAGATAAAGAACACACTTCTACGGGTGGCTCTTCCGCCGGTGGTTTGATTTCATTCATGCTTTTATGGAATTACTCAAATGTTTTTTCAAAAGCAATTTGTATGTCGCCTGCTTTTAAAATTGAAACTATTGATTTTGTTTCTACAGTTTTAAACTACAAAGGGAAAAAGAAAAATATAAAAGTCTATATTGATAATGGTGGATTTGAATTAGAAAATTTGCTTCAACCGGGAATTGATGAAATGCTGTCGGCATTAAAACAGAAAGGTTATGTCGAAGGTAAAGACTTCTCCTGGTATAAAGATGAAAATGCTTATCACACTGAAAGTGAATGGGCTAAAAGATTATGGCGTCCGTTAACTTTTCTTTTTGGTAAAGAATAGACTACTTGCGGTTATAAAATCCAAGTATAACACCAAGTACTACTGACCACAAAGCTGCAAGTCCAATTTGAAATTCTCTTGGAAGCATAAAAGTTATAGTATGTGCGGGAATCCAGAACCAGATAAGAGATAACAAACTCTTTTCTAAATTCTTCCAGTTTTTTTCTTTAAGAATTAAATTATCAAGCCATCTGTGTGCTATTACAAGGAAGAGACCAAATTGCAAATTCATAAAAACTGAAATTGCAAATGCATTTGAAAATAAATTTAGTTCCGGTAATAAAGAATGTTCAACCAGGGAAGTAACAAATCCCTTAAAACCAACAAAAGCATATTTAATACAAACGGCAAGAATTGCCCACTCTGTCATCTTCCACAAGATAACAGGTAAAGTAAAAGGAGAAGAGATTTTTTTATTTATTATCCATTTTGCAACAACCTCTCCGAATGTGCCAAGTACTGCAAATTGAATTATTGCGGACAAAATTGGATTTGCTTTTACAAATTCAATATACCAATCCATAAAAATCTCCTTTATGAATACGTCTTATACTCCTATTTGATGGAAAAATTATAACCCTCTTATATCATTGTAAATAATGAACGCCATCAATGCAAATAACAAAAACATTCCAATGTTGTTGATTGCAATTTTAACTTTAAGAGGAATTTCTTTTTTAATAATCGCCTCAATAATAATTATTACCAGATGCCCGCCATCAAGAACGGGAAAAGGAAGAATATTAATTATTGCCAGACTTAGACTCAATAATGCAAGAAACATTAAAAAGTTTGAAACTCCTGTATCAGCACTTTTAGCAGCGAACTGTGCTATTTTAATTGGTCCGCCGAATGCCTGTCCAAATGCAATTTTTCCTGTAATTACATTTTTAAGCATTACAAATGTCAACTGCGTCATTCTTACAATATCTTTTCCTGCAAGAAGAAAGGATTCAAAAAAGCCGTAAGTCACTTTTTCTGTTTTACCAAGGTAAGCATATCCACCAAAAGCAACTCCAATTTTACCTTCTTTATTTGGTGCAACATTTATTTTAAGAGTGTCTTTACTTCTTAATACTGTTACTTCAAGTTGTTTTTCCGGAGATGAGGAAATAATATTTTTAGTCTGTAAAGTTGAATAAACAATTGTATCATTCACTGCTAAAAAAACATCACTTGGTTTTATACCAGCAGAATCTGCTCTTGAATCTTTCAAAACATCAATTATTAAAGGATGAAGCCCTTTGGTAGGTAAAAATATTTCCTGCGTTTCATCTCGCGGAATTCTTTTTCTTGGCACCTGTATTGTAACTTTTTCATTTTCTCTATCAACTATAAAAGTTAAATCTTTTCCTATAGTATTTACAAAGACTTCTGTACGTAATTCTTCCCAGTATTTAACGGGTTTTCCATTGATTGAAATAACCTTATCATTTTCTTTAAAGCCAAGAGAATCTGCAAGTGAAGATTTATCAAGAAATCCTATTGTAGTAGTTTTGGTAAAACTTTTTCCAGCAAAGAAATTAGAACCCCAAAAAATTAATACTGCAAGAAGAAGATTCATTAATACGCCGGCAGTAATTACAAATATTTTTTTACCAGCCGATTTAGACCTGAACTCATACGGCTGAGGTTCTGAAGCAAGATTTTTTGTATCCATACTTTCATCTACCATTCCGGCAATTTTCACATAACCTCCAAGCGGAATAGCAGACAACCTGTAATCAGTATTTCCCTGTCCGTCAAAATCTTTTGGCAGGTTACCAAATGTAAATCCTGTAAGTTTATTCCAGCCAAAAAGACGGTAACCAAATCCTATCGCAAAAACATCCACTCGCATCTTACTTAGTTTAGCTGCAACAAAATGACCAAACTCGTGTACGAAAACAAGAATACCAATTGTAATTACAAAATATATTATTTCATTCACTATCATTAAATACTAACTCCTTAACTCAATTTTTCTGCGAACTCTCTTGTCATTCTGTCGCATTCTAATAATTTATCTATATCAATATTTGTATGGTTCGGAATACGGTTTAAAGATTCAACAATTAAACCGGGAATCCTTGAAAATTTTATTTCTCCTTTAAGAAACTTTGCCACAGCTACTTCATTTGCAGCATTCAGAATACATGGTGCAGCACCACCGGATTCAAGAACATCATAAGCAAGTTTAAGACATTCGAACTTTTCAATATCGGGCTCAAAAAAGGATAAATTTTTTATTGATGAAAAATTTGTCTGAACAAAACTTGCTTTTATTCTTGAAGGGGCAGTAAGTGCATAAAGAATTGGAATCTTCATGTCGGGGTAACTTAATTGTGCTTTTATCGAACCATCAACAAATTCAATCATTGAATGAATAATTGATTGAGGATGAATCACAATATCAATTTTATCCCGGTTAAAACCAAACAACCAGTGAGCTTCAATTACTTCAAGTCCTTTGTTCATCATTGTTGCTGAATCAATTGAAATTTTATTTCCCATTTTCCAGTTAGGATGACTTAATGCTTCATCAACAGTTATATCGTCAAATTCTTTTTTATCTTTATTTAAGAATGGTCCGCCTGAAGCTGTTAAAATAAGTTTTTCAACTTCATTGATATTCTCGCCAACAAGACATTGATAAATTGCACTGTGTTCAGAATCCACAGGAATTAATTCGGCATTGTATTGTTTTACAAGCGAAGTAACTATTTTACCTGCTACAACCAGTGTCTCTTTGTTTGCAAGAGCAATTCTTTTTCCTCTTTTTATTGCTTCAATAGTTGGAACAAGTCCGCTAAAACCGACCATTGCACCAACAAAGATGTCGTAATCGTATGCAGAAGCCGCATATTTTAGTCCGTCTTCGCCCTGAAGTACTTTTACTCTAACACCGGGAAGTCTTTTAAATCTTTGTGCCGATTCTTCATTCCGAATTACTACAACAGATGGATTAAATTCTTCTATTTGCCTTTGAAGTAATCCAACATTTGAATTGGCGGTAAGAATTTCTACACCGAATAATTCAGGATTTGTTCTTACAACATCAAGTGTGCTTACGCCAATTGAACCGGTTGAACCGAATATTGCTAATTTCTTCATTAATAAATATTAAAAAAATTTTGTGGGCAAAGTTAAGATATAAATTTCTCTTTTCTATGGCATCAATCAATATACAAAACGATGAGTGATTGCCAGCAGAAAATTAATCAGCACTAGTATGTTCGATACTAAAACCGCTCTGCCCAGCTTTTTCACCTTATCATATAAATCATTAACTATAGGTAGAGTGTTCTCAATATCTTCACCAAGTTGTTTTCTTATCTTTACAGCCGAAGGAATAATTGAAAAACCTGTTAACGCAAGCAGAATTATCATTAAGACCTGCTTTGTGTAAAGCCAGTGATTTCCTGCAGCATCAAAACGGAAAAAGCCATAACCAAGATAAATTGACATAAAAATTCCTGTTATTACAATTCCTGTAGTTCCAACCATCCCTGCAAGATTTACAATCTTTAACCATAAAGAAATCAACTTTCGCTCACCTGTTTTAGATTTATTTGATAAAATAAATTTTCTTAAAACAACTTCTACTGGAAAAGCACCAAGCCAGACTACCGACGAAAGTATATGTACAATTAAAATTACTGAATAAATAATCATTCTGTTTCCAATTTCGTTTTAATAATAAACCTTTGCGGGCTTTAAGAAGTTCATCCGATTATTATTTATTTGCTTTTAATATTTGTTGAAAAATCTTCTTGAAATCAACTTAAGAAGTAAATTAAATGCTCTTGAATTAAACATGGTAAGTTTAAACACAGCAGCGGTTGTTAAATAGAATCTCGCCTCATACTTTCTGACCAGTGAATAAAGTTCAGTAGAAGTAAGCTGTCTTGTTCTGATGTTTGCGTGCCAGGCATTGTACTTTGAATAATCATCGGGATTTGTTACAAGGTTTTCCTTCAGCAATTCATCTCTCACTTCAGTTTTCGGGAAAGGTGTTAG
>CAZQSR010000043.1:0-2680 GCA_964596145.1 uncultured Ignavibacteriaceae bacterium | reverse complement strand
AGTATCCAGAAGTTTATAAAATTAAGACCAACTTTTTTTACGTAGTTGTACTTGTTTACAATTGTCTCGCGAGTTTCATCGGGTGTGCCAAAAATAATTCCGCCGTGAGTTAAGATTTTATTCTTTTTCAAAGTCTTTACTGCAACAGCAATTTCATCTTTTTTAAATTGGTTTGCTTTCTGCATAAAAGTTATCTGTTCGGGTTCGGGACTTTCAATACCAAGGAACACCCATTTTACTCCTGCTTCCTTCATTTTAGCAGCTATTGAAGGCATATCATTTATTGCCCTGATACTTCCCTGCATAACATAGACAAGTTTATTCAAATTAGTTTCAATAATCCTGTCAAGCAGTTTTTCGAAATGATTTATGTTAATCATTATATTATCATCAGCAAGAAGAATAGCTTTTGCACCGTGGCTTTGCGCGTCTTTTATGTCTTCAATTACTCTTTCAATTGAATATTTCCTGTAACTCTTTCCATAAATATTTCTTATACAGCAGAAGTTACAATCGTAAACGCATCCTCTTGATGTTTCTATTACATCAGCGGGAAAACCAAAAAAGTTAAATCCTTCTCTTAGAATCCTTTTATTACGGGCAGGAATTTTAATTTCATCAAGATTTAACAGTTTATGTAAAGGATTATGTTTTATGCTTCCATTATCTTTATACGAAATGTTTGGGATAGAAGAATAATCTTTTTTATACTTTATTGCTTTTAATAATTCATTTACTGCAAATTCACCTTCGCCGCGAACTAAAAAATCAAAACATTCAGAATCTTTGCACGAAAGGATTTCCTCCGCAGCAATTGATGCATGATAACCGCCAAGAAATATTTTTACATCTTTATTCCACTCTCTTATAATTTTTGCAATTTCTACAATTAAGTGAAATTCATGCGTCCTGCTTGTAAGTGCAACTACTTGCGGATTAAATTCACTCAGAATATTTAGTAGTTGTTCTCTTTTTTTGCTTTGCTTAACAAAAATATTTTCTTCATCAGGTAATTTTCCAACTGCTTCTGAAAAGAGTTCACATATTTTCACTTCAAATTCAGAAGCATCAACATTTGCGGCCAGAGAGCCGAGTGCAAGTCCGGGAATTTTTAGCAGCAGTTGAACATCTCTTAATATTTGATATTGGAGAAAAAGTACTCGCATTAAAATTTAAGTTTTTAATTTCAACTTAATTAAATCGGGCTAATAGTTAAAATGGATTTAATAAGCTATTCAGAAAAAAAGTAATAGTTCTGGCAAGTTGGGATGAAAAAGATAAATAGATAGAGCGGAATAGCAGAAAAAGAATTTGGAAGTAATAATTGAATTTATTTAAGTTAGAAGTGTAGTTATAGATGAGTTATGGTTTGAATTGGTTTTTTGAGTAACTACAACCTCAGTCACGACTGATTGATTATTACTGCTGAGGTATTTTGAATGTGATTATTTTTGGTTATGCTGCGTTTGAATAGTTTTTTGATAGTTTAAAATACTGATATTTAGCTGGAAGATATATATGCAAACACTATTTTTAAATATTAAGAATTTAGAACAAATTGTAAACAATTGGAACGTATATATGCAACTGCGTGCATATATATGTTCCCAAAGCAACTATATCACGCAGTATAAGTAATAGTTAGGTAGCGTAACCATTAATTTACCATTTAACATAAAGTTGAAAAAAACAAAAGGAGTAAAAATGCGACCTATGGTAAATACAAAAAAAATATCTCTTATTATTATTGCAACATTTATAACTCTTATTAGTTGTAATGATTCCAAAACTTCAAATCCTGATGATAATAAACAATCTAAAGTCGTGTTAAAAGAGGAGCTACCACTTGCGAATGTCTGTAAATCTAATTTAGGTGTATTGAAGATGGATGTGAATGGATATTCTATTGGAAAAAAAACAGAAATGACTGAACTAAAAAAAATTCTCAAAGATAATAGTTGTGATATAATTGAAATAACTTACGAATTAAAAGGTTCATATGGTGACAATATTACTAAGAAAATTGTTTATAATAAAAGAGAAAAAAGATTACGAGATATATATACTTTGAATAATGTTATTGAAGATTATAAAAACGTGTCACCAGATGGATTAAAGAAATTTTTAGAAGCTGGAGAAAAAAGTTTTTATTCGCTCTCCGATTATACTGAATCCGAATACGATTTTAATAATCGTGAAATGACTAACAGAGCAGTAGGTAAAAAACCGTCACAAAGTGAGTGGGATGGCTCAGTAGAAATTGTAAAAAATTTTATAAAATCGAATGCCAAAGATGCTTCTTCTATTGAATTTTTAGAATGGTCAAAAGTTAGTTCGCTTGATGAATATTGGATTGTAAGATGTAAGTATAAAGGTTCAAATTCATTTGGAATAGTTATTACTGAAAATAAATGGTTCTATATACAAAATGAAAGTGTTGTTAAGACGAAAGATATTTTGTAATAGTAGTCCAAAAACGCACCTAACAAGCCAATCAAGCGGACGCCATATTCGCATTTGGCATTTGTGTAATTATTGGCTTTATAGTTCCGTGTAAAATTTCTTGTTCGGCTTAGTTCTGTTAAATAAAATTTTTAATAAATAAAAAGTTGTTGGTATTGTTCGGCATCCTTGTTCTGGGGCGCCGCTTATCGGCAACGCCGTTATACAACAAAAATAG
>CAZQSR010000042.1:0-16901 GCA_964596145.1 uncultured Ignavibacteriaceae bacterium | reverse complement strand
TTCCCGCCTTTTTTATTTGTCAAAACCGAATTAAAGAATTTTTGAAGATGAAAATCGGAAAATGAATTTGTCTCTTAAAGATATTGATGGAGAAGTTTTAGTAATATCTCAATTTACTTTGTATGGAGATGTACAAAGAGGTTTTCGTCCTGGTTTTACTGATGCAGCTCAGTCTGCTGTCGCAATTCCTTTATACGAAAAATTTATTAAAAGAATGCAAGAAAATCTTGGTAAGGCAAAAGTTCAATCAGGAATTTTTGGAGCAATGATGTCAGTAAAAATTATAAACGATGGTCCTGTTACCATAATTATTGAATCAAAGAAGAAATAAAAAATTAATGAAAAATGTAATTATCATCTTTCTTGATGGAGTTGGAATTGGTAGAGAAGATTACCAGTTTAACCCTTTCTTTAAGTATGGTTTTAAAACATTTACTGAAATATTTAATGAGATACCTTCATACAATTATCAACATTTATCAACTGATAATTATAATCTTTTTCCAGTTGATTCAGTAATGGGAATTGATGGATTACCACAAAGCGGCACAGGACAAACATCCATTTTTTGTGGTGTAAATGCACCTGAAATAATCGGACAACATTTTGGACCATATCCTTATTCTACTTTAATACCTTACATTCAAAAAAAAAATATACTTAAATATTTTCTGGAGAAGAATCAAAAAGTCTCTTTTTTAAACGCTTATCCAAAAGTTTTTTTCGATTATTTGAAATCAGGGAAAACAAGGTTAAGCGTTACTACTTTAATGTGTAAATTTAATAATATGAGATTGAACAAAGCCCGTGATGTATGGAAGGGGCAAGCTTTAACTGCAGAAATAACCAACGCAAGATGGCAGCTTAAATTAAATTACAAACTTCCTGTTATATCACCAGAACTTGCAGCCAAAAGATTATTAAAAGTTGCATCAAAAAATAAAATTACTCTGTTCGAATATTTTTTAACTGATCATCTTGGGCACGGCCGTTATGATGGTGCTATAATACAAATGATTTCAGACTTAGATCAATTTTTACTTACAATCCTCAAAAAATTCGATAGAAAAACAACAACCATTCTAATTTGCTCTGATCATGGAAATTTTGAAGACCTTAGTACAAAGAGTCATACTTTAAATCCTTCGCTTTGTATTACCGCTGGTCTTGGTGCAAAATATTTATCATCTAAAATTAAATCGCTTGCTGACATAAAAGGTGCAATAATAAAGTTATTAAAGTGAATAAGTATCCTGTGATTAAAATAGTAATTTTGTTTATACTTGGTATTATCACCAGTTACTTTGTAAATCTGCCTTTTTTATATCTTTTAATAACTCTTTTAATTCTGCTTGTAAGTGTTTGGTTATTAGCAAGTTATTTGTCTAATAAGTTTTATCTGGTTACAACAATACTTGCAGGAATAATTCCATTAACGTTTGGAATGCTTGTCTACAATCTGCATAAAGATAGTGGTGAAACAAAAATATTTGCGGAAAAATACTTAAAAAATGTTCTGATTATTGGAACAATTGAGAAAATTGAATTATATCAAACAGGAGAAATAAATTTCGTTCTAAAAGGCGATTCAATTAAAAATGATAATCAAAAGAGGGAAATACATGTCTCGTTTAATTGTCGAATTCAAAGTACTTCTGAGAAAAAGTTAAAAGAGTTATACCAAAAACTTCTTCCTGGAAATTACATCTCGTTAAAAGGAAATTATTTCGCAAACAGAGATGTAAGAAATCCAGGAGAATTTGATTATAATTCTCAATTGTTAAAGAAAGGAATTATTGGGTTCGTTAATTGTTATGACTCAGAGAATTTGAAAATCATTGATAACAAAAAATATTTTTTTCAATCGGCAATTCATCAGGTAAGAAAAAATATTGCCGCAACAATAGGTGAATTATTTGATAAAAAAACAGCAGGATTAATAAAGGGTTTACTGCTTGCTGATCGGAGTGAAATAAGTTCTCAAACTAAAACTGAATTTATAAATTCTGGTGTAATCCATGTGTTGGCAGTTTCAGGATTACATGTTGGATTTATTACAATAATTTTCCTCTTTTTATTTGAAAGAACGGGGATTTACTATAAAACTATACTGACAATTTTAGGTTTATTTCTTTTCTTATTATTAACAGGTTCTGCCCCATCAGTATTTAGAGCAGTCATAATGGCTTCTGTATATCTTCTCGCAAAATTATTAGGGAGAGATACTAACGGTTATAATTCAATTTCAATCGCTGCATTTATCATTCTTGTTTTTAATCCAAATGAATTATTTAATCCAGGTTTTCAACTATCATTTGCCGCAGTACTTTCTATCTTATCATTAAATCCATTTTTTGTTAAACGGATTGAAGCGTTGCATATCCAGAATATTATATTAAAATATTTATTGATGTTTATTGGTGTTTCTTTATCTGCTCAAATTGGGACGCTGCCTTTTACAAATTACTATTTTGGAAAATTATCATTAATTGCATTAGCAGCCAACATAGTGGTAATTCCAGCTACAGCTTTGCTTGTTGGAATTGGTATTACCGGGATAATTGTTTCACTAATTTCCACTTCAATTGCTTCAGTTGTAGCTATCTCAGGCAACCTAATTTCTTTTTTAATGACGAGTTTTGTAAAATATTCTGCGAATCAATCTTTTGCATTTGTCCGTATTAATAATTTTTCAATTATTGATATTTTGCTCTACTATGTTTTCTTTATATCATTTTTTATATCGATTAGATATTTCAGGAATAGCATCGCAAAAGCAATATTATTTGTTCTGTTTTTTAGCTCCTTTACAGTTTATGCATCGCTGGATAATAAACAATTATTAGCAGATGGAAAACTAAGCGTAATGATGATTGATATTGGACAGGGTGATGCAATTTTGATTAAACTTCCGAATAACAAGATAATTCTAATTGATGCTGGAAATGCTCTAAAGAATTATGATTGCAGTGAAAGAGTGATAGTCCCTTTGCTTAATTATTTAAATATTGATAAGATAGATTACGGTATTATCACTCATATGGATAGAGATCATTTTGCTGGATTCATTTATTTAATTGCAAATAATAAAGTTAGGTCTTTAATAAAAACTTCAACACAAAACTCTCGAAAAGAAATGCAATTTGAAGAATATGTGAAAAGGAACAGAGTCAATATTCGATTTGTAAATGATACTCTTATTAAGGTTGCAAATACACGATTATATCTTTTCAAAAACATAGATACAAATAAAGTTAAAAATGCAAGTCTGAACGATAAAAGTATAGTGCTTAAATTAGTTTATGGAAGTACTTCTTTTCTGTTTACTGGAGATGCAGGATTTTTAAGGGAAAAATTATTGATGAAGAGATATGGTCCTTTTCTCGACTCAGATGTTTTAAAGATAGGGCACCATGGAAGTAAGTTTTGTACATCAAAACAATTTGTGGAATTTGTAAGTCCGGAAGTTTGTTTAATTAGTGCCGGAGCTTTAAATAGATTCGGGCATCCTTCAAAAGAAGTTTTAAATCGCATAAATAACAGTAAAGTTTTTCGTACTGATGTTGAAGGAGCAATCCTCTTGCAATCAGACGGAAAGAATATTAATAAAATCAATTGGAAAAATTTTTAATTGAAAGGAATAATTATGGGTAATAAAAATATTCAGGTTTTAATATTAATGGGAAGCGATTCCGATCTTCCAATTATGAAAGAAGCCGCTGAAATACTTGATAAATTTGATATAAGTTATGAACTAAAAGTAGCTTCCGCACATAGAACTCCAACGTTTGTAATTGAGACAATTAACTCTGCAATTAATGATGGAGCAAAAGTTGTAATTGCAGGAGCTGGAGGAGCGGCTCATCTTCCAGGTGTAGTTGCAGCATTTTTTCATTATCCTGTTATTGGTGTTCCGATAAAAAGCAAATCACTGGAAGGGATGGATTCTCTTTTATCAATAGCACAAATGCCTCCGGGAGTTCCTGTTGCTACAGTAGCAATCAATGGAGCAAAAAATGCCGGAATACTTGCTGCTCAAATTTTATCTGTAAACAATGAAGACCTATCGAAAAAAATAAAAGAGTATCGGATTCAGATGGAAAAAGAAGTAATTAAGAAAAATGAAAATTTATCCTTATAAACAACTAACCATTTTAATGGTTTTAATAGGTCTAGATATTTTAAATGAATTGAATCAATTTTAAGTAAATTAAAACAAAATTCTAAGAAAAGATTCTAAAGCATTTCTCTTCAAAAAAGAATATGACCTTGATGAATTAGTTTGCTATTGATGTAAATAAAAAGCCCGGCATTTCTGTCGGGCTTTTTTAATTATATGTAGCTATCTGCTTGATATAAAGGCTCAATCTCCCATTCATCTTCTATAGTTCCAATGCAATGTGAACATTTAGAAATGGGGAAGATGACTTTTTCTTCATTAGCAGACGCTCTAACAAAATTTATAACCGTTTTGCAACTTGCACATTGAACAATATGACAGGACAATGTTTTAGCACTACAAGACGGACATAAAAAACCAAGTTCTCCCGGATTTTCTTCGGGATTAACCAAGAAAATGTTATTACATTTTACATGGTTACACTTTGTAAAGTGTAGTTGAGTAGTATCTGTTGTTCCGATAATTAACTCCTATAATTTTGTTGTAAACTTAACCCGATATTATTAAAAAGCAAATTGAAAAATTAATCTCTGAAAAATTTTTACCTTGTCAGGTCATTCATTTTTTTACCAAACATTATGAAATTTTAAATTATTAATTTATCTTGAATTTCATTTACACAACTATTTATTTTTCATTCAAAAAAAATCAAATAATTAATTTTAAGGGTTGTATATGTCAAGAATAAATTGCATTAAAGCTTATGATATAAGAGGAAAAGTTCCGTCGGAATTAAATGAGGAATTAGCCTATAATATTGGTCGTGCTTATAAAAAACTTATTAATTGTTCATCAATTGTAATCGGGCACGATGTCAGAAAATCTTCTGAATCTCTTTCTGCAGCTTTAGCAAAGGGGTTGATAGAAAGTGGAGTCAATGTTATTGATATTGGTCTTTGTGGTACTGAAATGATTTATTTTGGAACTTCCTATTTGAATGCTGATGGAGGAATAATGATCACAGCAAGTCATAATCCGCCGGAATATAATGGAATGAAGTTTGTAAAAAAGAATTCAGTCCCAGTTAGTTATGATTCTGGTTTGAACCAACTGGAAAAAATTATTCTTGAAAAAGATTTTTTGCCATTAACTGATAAAAATGGCACTTATTCTGTAAAAGATATAAGTGAAGATTTTATAAATAATCTCGACAAATTTTTTAATGTTAAAAAATTAAAACCATTGAAAGTAGTTGTAAATGCTGGTAATGGTTGTGTTGGTCCTATCTTAGAAAAAATGGAGTCACGTCTTCCAATAAAAATGGTAAAACAATTTTTTCAACCTGATGCTAATTTTCCTAATGGTGTTCCAAATCCTATGATTGAAGAAAATCGTAACCCAACTATTGATTTGATTCTAAAAGAAAAAGCCGATTTAGGGGTTGCTTGGGATGGTGATTATGATAGATGCTTCTTTTTTGATGAGAATGGAATTTTTATTGAAGGTTATTATATAGTTGGACTTCTGGCAAAATCCATTTTGAAATCAAATCCTGGAGGAAAGATTATTCATGATCCGAGGCTCACTTGGAACACTCTTGAAATAGTGAAAAAGGCAGGAGGATTAGCAGTTCAGTCAAAAAGCGGACATGCATTTATTAAAGAAAAAATGAGAGAAGTAAATGCAATCTATGGTGGTGAAATGTCTGCTCATCATTATTTCAGAGAAAACGCTTATTCTGATAGTGGTATAATTCCTTTTCTGCTTGTTATGCAATTAATGTCTGAAGAAAGTAAAAAACTTTCTGAACTTGTTGGGGAAATGATGAAATCATATCCTTGCTCTGGTGAAATAAATTCTACTATTGATGATCCCGCTGCAAAAATTAAAGAAATAGAAAAAATTTATACAGGTGGAATTAACGATTATATTGATGGAGTATCAATAGAATATCCTGAATGGAGATTTAATCTTAGAATGTCAAATACAGAACCCATTCTTCGTCTAAATGTTGAAAGTAAAGGAGATGAAAAATTAATGAAAGAAAAAACAGAAGAACTATTAAAGATTATCAGAAATTAATTAGTTCTACCAAGGAGCCAAGTTGGAAAAAGAAGTTTTTATTAGAAAAGCAGAAGATAGAGATATTCCTCTAATACTTTCCTTCATAAAAATGATCGCAGAATACGAAAAGCTATCTGCTGAAGTTATCGCAACTGAGGAAGACATAAGAAATTCAGTTTTTTCAACAAATAGTAATGTTAAAATAATTTTTGCTTATTATAAAGACATACCGGTAGCTTATGCTGTCTATTTCTATAATTTTTCTACTTTTATTGGAAGAAAAGGATTATATCTGGAAGATATTTTTGTCATTCCCGAATATAGAAAAGAAGGTATCGGGCAAGAAGTATTTAAATATCTTGTAAAAGAAGCAGTTAAAAATAATTGTGGAAGAATGGAATGGTCAGTTTTGAACTGGAATGAACCAGCTATTAAGTTTTATGAAAAAATTGGAGCTGTTCCATTAAAAGAATGGACTGTTTTTAGATTGACAGAAGATAAATTTGAAAATTTTATTAAATAAAATTGATTTTTGGGGCTTTTGCAATTGCAATAAAAACAAAAACCACTCAATGAGTGGTTTAAGTGAGCGTGGGTGGGCTCGAACCACCGACCCTTTGCTTAAAAGGCAAATGCTCTACCCCTGAGCTACACGCCCTACAAATAACTTACTTATAAAAAGTCTAATTACTTTTCTAAATTGGGACAGCAAATTTAATATATTTCGGGGAGAAAACAAATTTTTCTAAAAGGATTTTTATGTTAGGACAGATATTACTTCCGGAATTAAAAGATCTTATCGATAAAAGAAACTTCACTGTTTTAAGAGAAGTATTGGAAGATTTGCCAACTGCCGACATTGCAGATCTTATAACTGATCTTGAATCACACGACAGAGCAATTCTTTTTAGGATTCTTCATAAAGAACTTGCTGCCGATGTATTTGAGTACCTTGAATTTGATATTCAGGAAGGGTTATTAAAAGCAATGGGCAATGAAGAAGTTGCTGGAATATTAAATGAAATGTCCCCTGACGATAGAACTGCATTACTAGAAGAACTTCCTTCAAGTGTTGCTAGACAATTAATTACTTTGCTATCTCCCCAAGAAAGATTAATTGCTCAAAAATTGCTAGGGTATCCTGAAAACAGTATTGGTCGTCTAATGACCCCAGACTATCTTGTAGTTCAAAAGGAATGGACTATTCAGCAGGTATTAGATTATATTCGGAATTATGGAAGAGACAGCGAAACACTTAATATGCTTTATGTTGTAGATGATAAAGGAAGATTGTTAGATGACATCAGAATAAGAGAATTTCTTTTTGCTCCAATCAATGCCACTGTATATGATTTAATGGATGAAAATTTTGTAGCACTAAAAGTGTATGATGACCAGGAAACAGCAGTTGAAATCTTTAAGAAATATGATAGGGTTGCTCTTCCTGTTACAGATAATTCTGGAACCTTAATAGGTATTGTCACCATTGATGACGTTATGGATGTTGCAGAAGAAGAAGCAACTGAAGATATCCAGAAACTTGGTGGTGTGGAAGCTTTGGAAGAACCGTATTCAACAATTTCACTTTTTAAAATGCTTAAGAAAAGAGCAGGTTGGCTAAGTATTTTATTCGTTGGTGAAATGTTTACAGCTTCGGCTATGGGTTTTTTTGAAAACGAGATAAGTAAAGCTGTTGTTCTCGCATTATTTGTTCCATTAATCATTTCAAGCGGAGGTAATTCAGGTTCTCAGGCAGCGACACTTGTTATCAGAGCATTATCATTGGGAGAAATCACCGTTAAAGACTGGTGGTTTATTATGCGAAGAGAAATATTTTCGGGGCTTGGATTAGGTACTATTTTAGCAGCAATAGGTTTTTTAAGAATAATTGTTTGGCAATCAGCAACATCAATTTATGGTGACCATTGGTTGTTGATAGCTTTAACTGTTAGTTTTTCTCTTGTTGGGGTGGTTTTGTGGGGGACTTTATCTGGATCAATGTTACCGCTAATTCTGAAAAGACTGGGTTTCGATCCGGCAACTTCTTCCGCTCCATTTGTTGCAACTCTGGTAGATGTAACGGGTTTAATAATTTATTTCAGTTTTGCTTTGTTGATCCTTGATGGAACATTATTATAAACGAATTGTGTTTTAGAGCAGAATATCTTTTTATAGTATAACAAATACTTTTCAATTCTTTGTTAAAATCAAAAAGATAGTTATATTTCATACCAAACTTGAAGAAGTTTGATGTTTAATTTTATTTAACTTTAGATTACTTCATTTGAATAATTTTGATACAAATTATTCGTTCTATGCTTTTAGTCTCTTTATTTATAACTGTGACTGAGATGGCGGAGCTTTATAATCTTAACTAGAACAAAATAATTACAGGATATTTATATGTCTCATTTGATAGAAAACATTAAATTAAAAAAAGCCAAAATAGGAATAATTGGCTTGGGTTATGTAGGGTTACCTCTTGGACTTGAATTTGCGGCACAGGGTTTTTATGTGCTCGGATTTGACCTTGATGACTTTAAAGTAACTAACCTTCTAGCGGGGAGAAGTTACATTAAACATATTGATTCTAATAGAATTAAAAAGGTTGTAGATATTGGTAATCTTGCTGCAACAACTGATTTTTCAAGATTGCCTGAAGTTGATGCAATAATAATTTGTGTTCCTACTCCATTGGATGAACATAGAGAACCTGATATGTCATATGTAGAAAACACAGCAAAAATTATTTCAAAATATTTGCGGAAAGGACAGATTGTTTCATTAGAATCAACAACTTATCCCGGTACAACTGATGAACTTCTTCTTCCTTTATTTGAGAATTCTCCAAGGATTCAACATTTATTAAAACAGGGTGTTGAGAAGTTTGATAATCTTGATACTGCTGAATTACAAAATATTGAGAAATTTAAAGTTGGAAAAGATTTTTATTTGGCTTTTTCTCCAGAAAGAGAAGACCCAAACAATCCAGATTTTACCACTGCTACTATTCCTAAAGTGGTTGGAGGAGTAACAGAAGAATGTTCAAAAATTGCAACTACTCTGTATGATAATGTCGTGGTAAGGACAGTTCCGGTTAGTTCTACACGTGCTGCCGAAGCCACAAAATTATTGGAAAATATTTATCGTTCTGTAAATATAGCTTTAGTTAATGAATTGAAAATGGTTTTTGACCGTATGGGAATAGATATTTGGGAAGTAATCGAAGCAGCAAAAAGTAAACCTTTTGGCTTTCATCCTTTTTATCCCGGACCAGGTTTAGGCGGTCACTGTATTCCAATAGATCCTTTCTATCTTACTTGGAAAGCAAGAGAATATGATATAAATACAAAATTTATAGAACTTGCAGGTGAAGTAAATACCTTTATGCCTTATTATGTAGTTGAAAAGACTATTGAAGGTTTGAATAAGCATATGAAATCAATTTTTGGGTCGAAAGTATTAATACTTGGTGTTGCCTATAAAAAAGATATTGATGATATGAGAGAATCACCTTCGCTAAAATTAATTGAAATATTTCGTGAAAAAGGAGCAAATGTAGATTATAATGATCCATACGTACAAAAACTTCCTAAAACGAGAAAGTATGCATTCGAAATGGAATCAGTTGAATTGTCTGCAGAAAATTTGAAAAGATATGATGTTGTCGTGATTAGCACAGATCATTCTGCTTATGATTATAAATTTATTCTTCAACACTCATCGTTGATAGTTGATAGCAGAAATGCTTTGAAATTGAAGAATACGTATACTGATAAAGTTATTAAAGCATAAAAATTAATACATTATTCATGAAAAAAATCTTAATATTTTTATTGTTATTATTCTCAAATTACAGTGTCTTCTCACAAGACTTCTCGAAAATGTTTCAAAAAACTGATGATAATCAAAAAGGCTCACCTAATTATTTCGTTATTTCAACAAAGTATCAAAAGAGTATTGAAGTAAAAGTTTGGGGAGAATCAATCAGTAATCCAGGGATTTATAAAATACCTGTTGGTATGCGATTCATAGATTTAATTACCTATGTCGGAGGACTTGGGGAAAGAGCAAAACTGGATGAGATTAGGATAATAAGAATGAGGAATGACTCGTTAGGCATAACCGAAAACCGGTTTATTTTAATTGATTATAAGGATTTCCTCAAGAATGATACAACCAACTTTGACGAAATAAATAATCCGGTTCTTTTACCAAATGATATAATTATTATTCCTTCAGAAACGGGATGGGACTTTAAAGATTATGCCTTATTATCCTTAAATGTAATTACATCTCTGGGGGGATTAATTTTTATTATACGTAGTTTATTAGGAAAATAAAGAAAAATATATGGCTATAAACCCTTCTTATAATTACGATTCAAATACAGACATATCATTTACTGGTAACACAAGTAACCAACTAATCTTGGAATATCTTGGGGTAATTAAACTTAATCTTATCCCAATCATTCTTATTTTCCTTGTGAGTTTTTCGCTTACGTTAATTTATGTTTTTAATACACAGAATATTTATCGTGCAGCTACTTTAATTAAGCTCGAAAATAAAGGAAGAGATATTCTTAGTTCTAATGT
Source organism: uncultured Ignavibacteriaceae bacterium (assembly GCA_964596145.1). Classification (GTDB taxonomy): domain Bacteria; phylum Bacteroidota; class Ignavibacteria; order Ignavibacteriales; family Ignavibacteriaceae; genus CAZHVS01. The sequence goes on along the minus strand of CAZQSR010000042.1, from coordinate 6,119 downwards.
AATGGAAGAACCTCTTCCTACTGGTCAGTATTTTATTCCCAACCAGATTGAAATTTTAAAAAGTTATGAAATTAAGGACAGAGTCGCTCAGGCACTTCTTGATTCGTTTAATGCTTCTCCGCATAAAGATAAATTCTACTATTTAGCAAATAAAGATGAATCATTTAAACTTTCGAGGTTATCTAAAGACGCAATTAGAAACAGCCTGGGGAAGTTTGTCGATTTTGAACAAAAGAAAAATCTTGACGCAATTAGTATTGTTGCTGAAGGTCCTTCTTTTTATGAATTGTCGTTAGTAACCAACATATATGCGAATGAATTTATTAAATATTCTCTTGAATTAAGTCGACAGGATATTGCAACTTTGAAAAAATTTCTTCAAAGCGAAAGAGAAAACAAACTGAATGATTTAAACAATATCGAAGTAGCAATTGAAGAATTTAAAAATCAGAATCAATTTCTTGACCTTAATTCTCATGCCAGCCAGATTGTTGGAAGAATACTTCAACTAGATAATGATTTAAAAATTACTGATCTTGAACTTAAAACCACAGAAAAAGAAATTGACCTTTATTTATCAGAGTTGAAAACTTTCGACCCTGACCTTGCAGATTATCTTACTCTACAGTTAAGTTCATCATATTTAAATGAGCTTCAAAAAAGTATTGCAAATCTTGAAATTCAAAGAGACCTTGATGTTGCTTCTGAAGTTGATACACAAATGAGAAACCAGGTTTCAAAAGACTATGAAACTAAACTGGGAATACTAAGAACGATTAAAGAAAAGCAAATATCAGATGTGCTGGGTAAACTGAATTCAAAAACACCGTCAGAAAAAAAAGAAGTCACGAAAAAATTATTTGAAGCAAATCTTCATAAAATTGACTTAACATACCGTTTGGAATTTTATAAAAATGAAATGGATGTAAATAAAAACAAGCTTTCAAGAATTCCTGACTTAAGTATAGCTCTTGCAAAACTGGAACGAAATAAAACTACAAATGAAAAACTCTATACTGTCCTTGAAGAAAAATATCAGGAGACAGAAATTAAAGAAAGAACAAGAATTGGAAATGCGTATATCCTTGATCCCGGCACTGATAATCCTGGCCCGGTTAAACCAAATCGTCCTTTTATTTTAACAGTAGGAACTATCATTGGATTAGGTTTGGGGTTGCTCTTTGCATTTGGACGATATTTCCTTGACAGAAGCATTAAAAATCCCGAAGCACTCGAGAGCAAAGGTGTTAATATGCTTGGATGGATTCCTTCGATTGGAATTCTTGACAAGAGTGAAGGTTCGCAAAATGAGTTTATTGTTGCAAATAAAGGACACTCATCACCTTCGGAAGCATTTAAAGTTTTACGGGCAAGAATGCAATTTGCAAAGTTGAAAGCTGAACCTATTAAAACCATTTTAATTACCAGTTCCATTCCTGAAGAAGGAAAAACTTTTGTTGCTTTAAATCTTTCTGGAAGTTTTGCCCAAGTTGATAAAAAAGTCTTACTCCTTGATTGCGATTTAAGGAAACCAAGAATTCATACTCTTTTTGATAGTGAACGATATCCTGGATTGACAGATTATTTGTTTCAGAAGGTTTCTCTTGATGAAATTATAAGACCAACACGATTAGAAAATTTATTTTACATCACAACAGGAACAATCCCTCCAAATCCTTCTGAAATTTTGAGTTCAGAACAAATGAAAGAATTTTTATCTCTTGTTAAAGAAAAATTTGATCTTGTAGTTATTGATTCACCACCACTTCTCTCAGTTGCTGATGCTGAAATTTTATTCAATACAGCAGATGGAACAATTTTAATTGCTAAAGCAAACAAAACTCCAATGGATATTTTCCTACGTTCGTATCAGAAGTTTTTCTTGATGAATCAGGATAACTTACTAGGGTGTATCTTAAACGACTTTAGCTTTAAGAGAGCTTATGGTTATTACTACTACGACTATTATTACTATTACTACAATTACGCTAGTCTTGAAGAAAATGGTTCTTTAAAATCGAGAATTAAAGATCGAATTAAAAAAAATAGTTAATTAAAATTATCTATATAGTTGGAAAATAAAACTGTTATTGAAGCCCAAAACGGATTCAAACTTGTTGATTTTAAAGAACTTTTAGCTTACAAAGATCTTTTCTATTTCTTAGTATTAAGAGACATTACAGTTATTTATAAACAAACTGTACTTGGTTTCGCATGGGCTATTATAAATCCACTGTTTACAATGGTTGTTTTTTCTGTAATTTTTGGCAACCTTGCTAAAGTTCCAAGTGATGGAATTCCTTATCCAATTTTTTCTTTTGCTGCATTACTTCCGTGGAATTATTTTTCTCAGTCAATGATAAACTCAACTAATAGTCTCATTTCAAATTCCTCAGTCTTCACTAAAGTATATTTTCCTAGGATAGTAATTCCGTTGACTCCAATTCTATCCAAGTTATTGGATTTTTCAATAGCTTTTCTAATCCTTGCTTTACTAATGTTATATTTCGGAATTCTTCCTACTTTAAATATTATTTACCTTCCTCTTTTAATAACTTTAATGATACTTACATCATCGGGAATAGGTATGTGGTTATCTGCTCTTGCAATTCAATATAGAGATATAAAGTTTGCTGTTCATTTTCTTTCACAGTTATTAATGTATGCTGCTCCGGTTGTTTGGCCTACAAGTTTGATTGAAAAAAATTTTGGCTACACTGCAAAACTTGTATATGCTCTTTATCCATTAGCAGGAATTATTGAAGGATTTAGAGCAGCCTTATTGGGTAAAACTTTAATGCCATGGGATTTAATAAGTATCGGTGCATTTAGTTCTTTAATAATCTTTCTTAGTGGTTTGTTTTATTTCAAAAGAACAGAAAGAATATTTGCTGACGTAGCATAGACTATGAGTGATAACAATTATTCTGTTTTAGCGGAAAACATTTCGAAAAAGTATCGCATTGGCTTAAGTGAAAAAAAATATGACACATTTGCTGCGACAATAATTTCTAAAATAACTTATCCGATTAATAATTTTCGTAAAGTTAAAAATCTTAGTGTTTTTAAAGATGATAATAATGAAGATGTTATCTGGGCATTAAGAGATATAAATTTTTCATTAAAAAAAGGCGAGGTTCTTGGAATCATTGGAAAAAATGGTGCTGGTAAAAGCACGTTATTAAAAATACTTTCAAGAATTACAGATCCCACTTCAGGAAGAATTACAATTTTCGGAAGGGTGGCATCATTACTTGAAGTAGGGACAGGGTTCAATCCAGAACTAACAGGGAGAGAAAATGTTTATCTTAATGGAACAATCCTTGGTATGACAAAAAAAGAGGTGGATGAAAAGTTTAAGGAGATTGTTGATTTTTCCGGTGTTGAAAAATTTATTGATACTCCGGTCAAAAGATATTCAAGCGGAATGAGAGTACGTTTGGCATTTGCTGTAGCTGCTCATCTTGATCCGGATATTCTTGTAATTGATGAAGTGCTTGCTGTAGGTGATGCTGAGTTTCAGAAAAAATGTCTTGGTAAAATGAATGAAGTAGCAAAAGCAGGAAGAACAATTCTTTTTGTTAGTCATAACCTGTCGGCAATCCGGTCTTTATGTTCACGTTGTATTTTGTTGGTGGACGGAAAGATTGAATATGATGGAGATGTAGTCGAAGCAATAGATAGATATCTGACACAGGAATCTGATATGGCTCAAACCGGTATCATTCCAGACGATTTGAAAAGACAATATTTTTCAAATGAAGCTAAGTTTAATAGAGTGACTCTATCAAATGGAAATGAAAAATTATCAAACCAGTTTTATTTCAGACAAAATATAAATGTGACACTTGAACTTCAGGTATTAAACGATATATTCGATGCATTAGCAAATGTTATGGTGGGAACAACGGACGGAACCCTTATTTTATATCTGGATAGTTTAGAACATACAGTTGAGCCTATCTTTTTATCAAAAGGGCGATATAGAATTAATCTTACAATTCCCGGAGTTTTACTTCCCGGAAATTATAGTGTCTATATTGGTTTGTCACACCTTACAGGCACAACAATCGATTGGGTTGAACGTGTATTTGATTTTTCCGTTATGAAAACCTCATTGGAAAAAAATAAACATTATCGGTGGGTTACATCTCATGGATATGTTAATCAGAAATCAGAATGGACTTTTTCAAAAATAAGTGAATAATTTTATGGAATTAAAAGGGAAAAATATTCTTGTTATTGGTGGAGCTGGTTTTATTGGTTCACATATTGTTGATCAGCTTCTTAAAGAAGATATTAACAAAGTAATTATTTATGATAATTTTGTTCGGGGAACAAGAGATAATATTGAACAAGCTCTGAGAGATCCAAGATGCAAAGTTTTTGAAATCGGTGGAGATATAACACAGAATGATATTCTTAACTCTGCAATGAAAGATATCGATGCAGTTATTCATCTTGCCGCCCTATGGTTGTTGCAATGTTATGATTATCCGCGTGCTGCATTTGAAACAAATATCCGTGGTACATTCAATGTGCTTGAAGCCTGTCGTGATAACAAAATTAAAAGATTAATTTACTCCTCTTCTGCATCAGTTTATGGTGATGCAATAGAAATTCCCATGACAGAGGACCATCCTTTTAATAACAGAACTTTTTATGGTGCAACAAAAATTGCTGGTGAAGCAATGACCAGGGCCTTTAATGAAAGGTATGGATTGAATTACATTGGACTAAGATATATGAATGTTTATGGTTCTCGTCAGGATTATAAAGGAACCTATGTAGCCGTTATTATGAAAATACTCGATAGAATTGATGAAGGTCTTCCACCGGTTGTATATGGAGATGGTTCACAGTCTTATGATTTTATCTATGTGGAAGATGTAGCAAAAGCAAATATCCTTGGACTAAAAGCAGAAGTCACAGACCAATTTTATAATATTGGGATGGGAACTAAGACTTCGATCAAAGAAATTTGTGAAATGATCCTTAAATTAAAAAACAGTAATCTTCAGATTGAATATCATCCACAGGGAAAAACATTTGTAACTAACAGAATTGGTTCAACTGAAAAAGCAGAAAAAGATCTTGGATTCAAAGCGTCAATACAATTAGAAGAGGGTTTGAAAAAACTTATAGACTGGCGAGAAGAACATAAAAAAAGATTTGGGAAAAATTGGAAATTATTTGAGTAATGAACATTCCAATTACTAAAACAAATTTCACAGAAAAAGAATTTGAAGCGATACAAAAACCATTGAAAAGTGGTTGGGTTGTTCAAGGTCCTTTTGTAAAAGAGTTTGAAAAAAAGTGGTCAGAGTTTACGGGAGCTAGACACTCTATCGCTGTTTCAAATTGCACAACAGCCTTACATCTTTCTCTCGCAGCAAATGGAATACAACCGGGGGATGAAGTAATTGTGCCGTCATTTACCTGGGTTGCAACTGCAAATGCAGTTGAATACTTGAAAGCTAAACCCGTTTTTTGTGATGTTGAGTTAAGCACTTTCAATATTGATCCAGAGAAAGTTGAATCATTATTAACAAAAAAAACAAAAGCAATTATTCCTGTTCATCTTTTTGGTCTGCCAGCAAAGATGAATGAAATTATGGAATTGGCTAAACGGTTCAATCTCTTTCTAGTCGAAGATGCTGCATGTGGATTTGGTGCAAGATATCTTGGTAATCATGTTGGAAACTTTGGTACCACAGGATGTTTTAGTTTTCATCCAAGGAAAGCTATCACAACTGGTGAAGGTGGAATGATTACAACTAATGATGATTCACTTGCAGATTTATTACGTGCAATGAGAGATCACGGTGCTACAGTCTCAGATTTTCAAAGACACTTTGGAGCTAAACCATATTTATTACCAGAATTTCCATATCTGGGATATAACTATCGAATGACAGATATACAGGCTGCTATTGGTTCATCACAAATGGATAGAGCAGAATTTATTCATAACAGAAGAATTGAAATAGCACAAAAATATTTTGAAGCATTAAAAACCGTGAGCTGGTTAAAAACTCCCGAAGTTGAAGAAAAAATTACACACGGATTTCAGTCTTATGTATGTTTGTTTGTTCCTGAAGAAATTACTTTAATCAATG
>CAZQSR010000041.1:0-17768 GCA_964596145.1 uncultured Ignavibacteriaceae bacterium | reverse complement strand
TCAGGAAATAAACCTGGTATATAGTAGAAGTAGTAGTATAAACAGTTGTTCAGTTACTTCCACCATCGGTTGTTCTGACTATAGCACGATAGCCAACAGCGACTCCGGTATTTTGGTTAAAGAAATGAGCATCATAAGCAGAGGTATAACTTCCATCTGTAAACAAATCACCAGCTCTGTGATGGAATGCCCAGGTTGTTCCGCCGTTCGTTGTTTTCATAAAGGTACCGTTAATGCCCATCGTGTACCAGTTGTTTGCATCCCACATTTTTACATAACGATTTGCATTACCCTGTGGTGTTTGGTGCTGCCATTGCCAATCTGCACCAAGTTGAGCAAATGTACTATTGCATGTAAAAACAAGTGCAATTATTAAAAGTAATTTTATACTTTTTATCATAGAATTGCCTTTCTATTTAGTTAATGAATTAATTTGTATAAATACATAAATGCTATAACAAATTTTGTAAAAAATATTACAAAATCCAAGGATAATTTTTAGTTTGATTTAATTTTTGGCTATACTTTTTTCTCACAAAATTAAGACTACTTAATCAAGTTATTCGTAATTTAACGAAAATATTTTTATTTAATTTTTGTATAACATATAAAAGGATAAGTATGGCTAAGACAGGATTGAAATCTTTCCCTCGAAATTACTGGATTGTTATTTTAATGGAATTCTTTGAACGAGGTTCTTACTATGGAATGATGAGCATTCTCTCAGTTTATATGACTTCTCAATTGAACTACACAAAAGAAAGTGTAGGATTAATTAAAAGTACAATTCAACCGCTCCTTTATATTTTGCCAATTCTTTCTGGTGCAATCGGAGATAGATTTGGCTATAGAAGAACTTTGACTTTTGCTTTTATATTTTTGGGACTTGGCTATTTCCTTACAAGCCAAACAACAGAATATTCTATGGTATTTGGAAGTCTTGTTATTATGGCTTTGGGTGCTGGTGCTTTTAAACCAATGATAAGCGGTACCATAGCAAGAGAAACTGATGAATCTAATAGTACGCTTGGTTTTGGAATTTTTTACTGGACTATTAACCTTGGCGCCTTCCTGTTTCCATTAATACTTGTTCCTTATATTAAAAATAATTTCGGATGGAATTATGTAATGATGGCTTCTGCTATTTGTACTGCTGCTATGTTAATTCCAACTTTTCTTCTTTATAAAGAACCTAAGAAACCTGAAAGCACAAAAAATCTTGCTCAAGTATTAAAAGGAATGATTATGGTTCTTTCTGATATCCGCTTTATAGGATTGATCGTTATCTATTCTGGCTTCTGGATTTTATATTTTCAGATGTTCGATTCTGTATTGTGGTATGTTGAAAAATATGTTGATGCTTCTTCTTTGAATAACTTTGTCAACGGTGCTCTTGGAGGAATTGGAATTAATCTTGACTGGAAATTTGATGTTGAACATGTTACCGTTATTAATGCAGGAACAATAATTCTTTTACAAATTTTAATTTCTAACATCGTAAAAAATACAAAAGCTCTTCCAACAATGATTGCCGGTATTACTATGGGAACAATAGGTATGGCAATTCTTGCAATTAATACAAACATCTGGATTTTTATGATTGGTATTATTGTCTTTTCAATTGGAGAAATGACCGCTCATCCTAAATTTATTAGCTATGTTGGATTAATTGCGCCTGAAGATAAAAAAGCTTTATATCTTGGGTATGCGTTTTTATATGGTGTTCTTGGCAGTTTTATTGGCGGAATTCTTGGAGCTAATTTGTATGTTCACTTTGTGGATAAATTGAATGACCCGAGAACTTTATGGATTATATTTAGTTTGATTGGTGTTGTTACAATTATCGGATTAGTTCTTTACAATAAATTTCTTGCTCCTAAAACTGAAACAAAGAAACTGTAAATGAATTTAATTATCAACTAATAAAAGAGGAATTATGTATTCTCTTGAGATAAAAAATCTTACTAAAACTTTCGATAAGATTGTTGCAGTAAATAATGCATCGTTTGAAGTGCCCGATGGTTCTATCTTTGGTTTGATTGGTCGTAACGGTGCTGGTAAAACTACAACAATTAGAATGATGATGGGAATTTATCTTCCCGATAATGGTGAAATTATTCTTAAAGGATCTAAAGTTGGGCAGGAATTTAAAAACAAAGTTGGTTATTTGCCTGAAGAACGTGGACTTTACAAAAAAATGAAAGTAATGGAAACTCTTCTTTATTTTGCAGAGCTTAAAGGCAAAACAGGCAGGGAAGTTAATCGTAATGCGGAAGAATACTTAAAGAAATTTGAGCTTTATGACAGGAGACTTTCTAAACTTGAAGACCTTTCTAAAGGTAACCAGCAAAAAATTCAGTTTATTGCAACTGTTTTGCACGACCCCGATTTTGTAATCCTTGATGAACCTTTTAGCGGGCTTGATCCTGTTAATACTAATCTGCTTAAAGATATTATACTTGAAATGAAAAGCAGGGGAAAGGTTATCATATTCTCTACGCATTTGATGGATTACGCTGAAAAGATGTGTGACCATATTGCAATGATTGATAACGGTAACATTATTCTTAAAGGTTCGCTTTCTTCTATTAAGGAAAAGTATGCTAAGAAGAATGTAAGTCTTTCTTTTGATGGCGACATCTCTTTTCTTAAAGGAAACTCTATTGTAGAGAAGATTGAAAACTTTGGTAACACTACAGGAATTAGAGTTAAAGAGCCTGCTCAGACTCAACAATTGCTAAAACTTCTTGTTGATAATAATGTAATTGTTAAGAAGTTTGATGCAAATGATATTTCTTTGCACGAAATTTTTATTGAGCTTGCCGGAAATGACGAATCCGCAGCAAGAAAGGAGGCTTACAATGCTTAATTACAGAGTTATTGCTGTTATTAAAAGAGAACTTAGAGAAAAACTTTTTTCTAAGGCGTTTATTGCTATGACTTTATCAATCCCCGGCTTTATGTTTTTAATTCTTGGAATACAGGCTCTGCTTTTTACTTCCGAAAGTAAGAATGTTAAATTGGAAATTGTTTGTGAAAATGCAATTCTTACGCAATCAGTTGAGAAAGAGCTTGCTAATACAAACCTTTCTAAAAGCGGGTTGTACATTTTTTCGTTTGCTACTTATGATAAAGATGCTTTCAAAAAGTATATTGAAGGGAAAAAGCACTCTATTATTGATGAGAAGATTGCAGGAATTATCTATATCCCATCTTCTGCGTTGAAAGATAAGAAGGTTGATTATTATTCAAAGTCTTCGCAGAATGTTTCTTTGTTTAAAGATATTGGTGGAATACTTAACAAGGTTTTACTCGATAATTTTTTCAAAGATAGAACCCTTTCGAGCGATGAATTAAACTATGCAAGGATGAGTGTTGACTTTACTGGCTTCAAAGTTTCTAAAGAGGAAGGAATTAAAGAAGAAGGTTACGGTAATTTGATTCTTGCTTATCTCTTTATTTTCCTTTTGTATATGAGTTTGCTTATTATAGGACAGATGACTATGCAATCTGTTATTGAAGAAAAGTCTAACCGTATTGTTGAAGTGATTCTTTCTTCCGTTAGCCCAAAAGAGTTGATGATGGGAAAGATTCTTGGTGCTTCAATTACGGGTTTGTTCCAGATGGCAATCTGGTTATCACCTGTGATTATGGTTATGTCAACTTCTATTTTTATGTTACCGAAAGAATTTATGTTTAGTATTGATGGAACAGTAATTCTTTATATGTTAATAAACTTTTTTATTGGTTTAATAACCTTTATTGGATTGTTTGCAATGGTTGGAAGTATTTTTGATAACCCGCAGGATGCTTCTTCGGGGGTTATGCCGGTAATGCTTTTGATTATTATTCCGTTTTTCATTGCTCTTTCGATGATGGACAACCCTAACAGACCTGTTGCAGAGATTGCTTCTTTGTGTCCGTTCGCTTCTATTATTGTTATGCCGGCAAGAATGACGCTTGTAGGAGTTCCTGCATGGCATCTGGTGCTTGCTACGGCGATTAACATTCTTACTTTTGTTGCGCTCTTTCCTGTTGCAGGAAAAATTTATCGTGTTGGTATCCTTAGAACAGGTAAGAAACCAAAATGGTCCGAAGTTGTTAAATGGTTGAAGTATAAATACTGAGATTGCTGAAAAATTAAGAGTCTCTTAACCCCTATAATAATGATTCTAACCTTTCGATTAGTAAATATCGTCGGGGGTTAGAATTTTTTATTTAATTATTGCTTTTTTATAATGATTTCAAAGGTTTTTTGTTTATATCCTGCATAAAAAGTCTTATTTCCTTCAGTTGATATAAAGAAATCTGTTCGTGATATAAGCCTTACAGCATTGTAAATAAACATTACAGTATTGTAAATAAGCCTTTTAGTCGTGTAAATAAACATTACAGTATTGTAAATAAGCCTTTCTGCCTTGTAAATAAACTTTTCAGTCCTGTAAATAAACATTATAGCTCTGTAAATAAGCATTACTGCATTGTAAACAAACATTACAGCTCTGTAAATAAGCCTTTCAGCCCTGTAAATAAGCATTACAGTCCAGTAAATAAGGTATATTATGTTGTAAATAAACTATCTGTGTTTGTAATTGAACCTTTTTATGATGAACTCGAACCCGAATGTTATTTATGCACCCAATGCAGGTCATCATACAAAATTTTTTTTAAGAAATATTTTATAAAAATTATTTGCGACAAGGGAAGAGGCGTGTTATTAATACTTATTTTTTTTGTAAGTTTGAAAAAACAATTTAAAAGCAGAGATGAAAGAGACAATTACTTTTATTTGTAATAGTGAAAAAGTAAATGCAGAGGTTAATCCTTCAACAACTTTGCTGGATTACTTGCGTAAAGAACTTTATCTTACGGGTACAAAGGAAGGATGCCGCGAAGGAGACTGCGGCGCCTGCACTGTGCTTGTGGGTGAAGTGTTTAATGGCAAAGTTGTTTACAAAAATGTGAACTCGTGTTTGCTTCCTTTGGCAGATGTAAATAAAAAACACGTTGTTACTATTGAGGGATTGAATGCGGAAGAACTTTCTCCAATTCAAAAAGCATTTGTTGATGAGGTTGCAACGCAATGCGGCTTCTGTACGCCCGGTTTTATTGTGTCGCTTACAGGTTGGTTTATAAATGCAAAGGAAAATTCGGTTGAAGAAGCCATTGAATATGTTGCGGGAAACATTTGCAGATGTACAGGACACACTACAATAAAAAGGGCAATCAATAATCTTGCTGCGGAATTCTCTTCTGCATCGGAAAGAAGAATTGACGAGCTTGTTGAAAAGAAAATTCTTCCCGAATATTTCATTAACATTCCGAAAAGATTAAATGAAATAGAAAATACTTTTGATAAAGAAAAAAATATTTCTTCTGAAGGATATATGGTATCGGGTGGAACGGATTTATTCGTGCAAAAATGGGAAACGCTTCTCTCTTCGGATGTGAAATTTATTTCATCAGCAATTGATGGCAAGCATATTAAGATTGAAAAAAACATTTGCACAGTAAAAGCATCAACAACAATTGCAGAGATAGAAGAATCTGTGCAGATACAAAAATATTTTCCTCAGCTTGCAGAATCTTTAAAGTACTTTGGCTCAAAACCAATACGCAACAGGGCAACGGTTGCGGGCAATATTGTCAATGCTTCGCCAATTGGTGATATGACAAACATACTTCTTGCACTTAATGCACAGCTTACACTTGATGCAAATAGCACAACAAGAAAAATTGCACTAAAAGATTTTTATCTTGGCTACAAAACACTTGCACTACAAAAAAATGAAATGGTAAAAGAAATTGAATTCATTATTCCATCGCAAAATGATTTCTTTAATTATGAAAAAGTATCGCGGCGAACATATCTTGATATAGCAAGTGTGAATTCGACAATCTATCTTAAAGTAAATGGAAACAATATTGAAGAAGTCAGAATATCTGCAGGAGGAATTGCACCAGTTCCTTTGCTGTTAGTAAAGACGAATAAATTCCTGCAAGGGAAAGAGATAAATAAGGAAAACATTTTACGCTCTATAGATTATATACAGGAAGAAATATCACCTATAAGCGATGCAAGAGGTTCTGCTGAATACAAGAAATTGTTATTACGTCAATTGATATTTTCTCACTTCATTAAATTTAAACCTCAGCTAATTAATGCGGAGGATATTTTATGAAAAATACAGACTTAATTAAACACGTTAGAGGAGAATCTCTTTTTGTTGATGACCTTCTTACGCCTGAAGGATTACTTCACGCATCTGTTTTCACATCTCCTGCTGCGCATGGGATAATTAAACAACTTGATTATAAAGATGCACTAAAAGTTGAAGGAGTAACAGCAGTAATTACAGCGGATGATATACCCGGTGAAAACCAGATTGGCGGAATAGTTGAAGATGAAGAACTGCTTGCCAAACATAAAGTTGATTATATTGGACAACCAGTTGCAATTGTAATTGCAAAAGACCAATTAACAGCAAGACAAGCAGCAAAGAAAATAAAAATAGAGATTGAAGAACTGCCTGCAGTGTTAAATCCAAGAGAAGCATTTGAAAAACAGCAATTAATTATTCCTCCAAGAATCTTTTCACTTGGCAATGTAAACGAAGCATGGAAATATTGCGATATTATTGTTGAAGGCAGAGTAGATTCTGGTGGACAGGAACACCTTTACTTAGAAACTCAGGGATGTTTTGCATACAAAGTAGAAAATAATATTAAGATTGTATCATCAACTCAATCGCCGTCAGCAGTTCAAAAGGTTGCGGCTCGTGTTCTTGGAATTCCTATGCACAAAGTTGAAGTGGATGTAACGCGTCTTGGCGGCGGTTTTGGCGGTAAAGAAGACCAGGCATCATCATGGGCAGCAATGGCAGCACTTGCAGCGGTTAAAGTAAACAAACCTGTCAAATTAATATTACCCCGACAGGAAGATATGAGAATGACAGGGAAACGTCATCCATATTCTTCAGATTATAAAATCGGTTTGAACAAAGAAGGTAAAATTCTTGCATACGAAGTAACATATTATCAGGATGCAGGTGCATCAGCCGACCTTTCACCAGCCATTCTTGATAGAACATTATTCCATTCAACCAATGCGTACTTCATTCCGAACGTAAAAGCAACAGCGTATTCGTGTAAAACAAACTTTCCACCCAATACAGCCTTCCGCGGCTTCGGCGGACCACAGGGTATGTTTGTAATTGAAGCAGCTATTTACAGCGCTGCTGAAAAACTTGGAGTGGATGCTTTATTTATACAGAAAAAAAATCTGCTTAAAGAAGAAGATGAATTCTCTTACGGACAAAAAGCAGAACATTGTATGAGCGAAAAAAGCTGGAATGAAGCAGAAATAAAATTTCAGCTTGAAGAAATAAAGAAAGATATTCAAAAATATAATGATGATAATCAATTTGTAAAGAAAGGTATGGCATTAATGCCTATCTGCTTTGGAATATCTTTTACAACAACGTTTCTAAATCAAGCAACATCTCTTGTGCACGTTTATAATGATGGAAGCGTTGGTGTATCCACTGCTGCAATCGAAATGGGGCAGGGTGTAAATATGAAAATACGTCAGGTAATCGCTGATGTATTTTCAATAAATATTGATAAAGTGAAATCAGAATCAACAAACACTACAAGAAATGCTAATACATCTGCAACAGCCGCAAGCAGCGGCGCTGACTTGAATGGTAAAGCCACATTAAATGCTTGTTTAGATATTCTTTCAAGACTAAAAACATCTGCGTCAGAAATATTAAATGCAAATGAAAAGAAAATCTATCTAAAAGATGAAATGGTTTATGTTGAAGATAAACCTTCTGGCTTAAGCTGGAAAGAATTAATATCAAAATCCTATATGAAGCGTGTTAATTTATCTTCACTTGCTCATTACGCAACTCCAACAATATTCTTTAACAAAGAAACCAACAAAGGAAAGCCTTTTGCATACCATGTTTATGGCACTGCAATAATAGTTGTTAAAGTAGATTGCATAAAAGGCACTTACGAAATTGAATCTGTGCAGGTAGTACACGATTTTGGTAAAAGTATTAACAAAGCAATTGATAAAAGTCAGGCTGAAGGTGCAATAATGCAGGGAATAGGCTGGATGACAGTTGAAGAAATCCTTCACGATAGCAAAGGAAAGTTAATAACTGATGCTCTTTCAACTTATAAAGTGCCTGATATTTATTTTGCACCAAAGAAAATACAAGTAGAGTTTTTAGAAAATCCTTTTGATAATCTTGCAGTCTTTAATTCCAAAGCAGTGGGTGAGCCGCCGTTTATGTATGGTATTGGTGCTTACTTTGCAATACTTAATGCAATAAAATCTTTTAATGCAAAAAGTAATTTTAATATTACAGCCCCTATGACTAATGAAAAAGTTTTGACGTATATTTACAACAAATAAATTATTCATCAATTATAAGGAGTAAAGTATGAATATTGTTGCTCGCATAAAAAACATTCTTATTACACCAAAACCAGAATGGGAAGTGATTAAGACCGAAAACATATCAGTAATGGATATGGTTTTAAAGTACACAATCATTCTTGCTGCAATAACACCTATTGCAGGATTTATTGGCTTATCGCTGGTTGGTGTTTCAACTATGTTTGGTAATTTTGCTTTGCCTGTCGGTTTTGGAATTAAGTATGCAATATTTACATATATATTTTCAATTGCCGGTGTTTTTATTACAGCTTTCATCATTGATTTTCTTGCCCCTAATTTCGGTTCTACAAAAGATTTTACTGCATCAATGAAGGTTGTTGTATTTGCTCAAACTGCTTCGTGGATTGCAGGCATAGTAATGATTCTTCCTTCGCTATCAATTATTGCAACTCTTGCAGGCATATATACTCTGGTATTAATGTATTGGGGATTGCAATGTGTTAAATCCGTTCCAAAAGATAAAATGGTTGCATACTATGTTATTGTTCTTATAGTTGCAATAGTAGTTTATGTATTAATTGGTCTATTGGTTAATGCAATTGTATTTGAAGGATTTAATCCATACGCTGCTGGTTTCTGATTTTTACTCGTAAGGGAAGAACCTTGCAAAAGGTTCTTCTATCTTTTTAATTAATCTTAGTTTTATATGAAAAAAATTATTCTGTTCTGGTTCATCTTTTTAATTCCAAACAATTTTATTTTTTCTCAAATTGAAAACGTTCCCGGTTTATCTTCAATTAAAGGGGACAACCTTCTTAAAATTGTTAGTACACTTGCTTCAGAAAAATATGCGGGAAGACTTGCTGGAAGCGAAGGTTATAATCAGGCTGCTGATTATGTTAAAAAAATATTTGAACAAATAAATCTGAATCCAATTATTAATAAAGGATATTACCAGTTCTTAAATGTTGAGTATAATGAAATATTACCACCATGTAAATTGAAATTAATTAATGATAAAGCAAGCGAAGACTTTAAACTTGGAGATGATTTCGTCTGCAGAGGATTTACTGGCAGCGGTACTCTTACTTCACAGGTGGTTTTTTGCGGTTATGGTGTCTCACTTCCTCAAAACAACTATGATGATTACAAAAATGTCGATGTAAAAGATAAAGTAGTAATTGTTTTTAAAACGAATCCGGCATGGACTCTTCCAGAAGGTTCATGGAGTGATAATCATCCCAGATATAAAGCACTAATTGCATCATTAAAAGGAGCGAAAGCACTACTTATTGTAAGTACTCCGAATGAAGTTAATCCACAAAAACCAATAGGAAGCATTCTTGAAGGAAAAACCGAACAGCTTGAAAATATTCCAATGATGCATATAAGCATTGATGCTGCTAATAAATTCTTAGATGGAACAGGTTATACTCTTTCGCAATTACAAAGTATAATTGATTCGACCAAACAACCGTTTTCTGTTGAGTTAAAAAGTAAAGCATACATAGAAATTCATGCAAAATACACAAAAGAAAAACAGACAATGAATGTTGTAGGATTATTGCCCGGTTATGATGATAGTCTAAAGGATGAATACATTGTTGTTGGTGCTCATCTTGATCATGTCGGCAGCCAGGCAGGAGAAATTTATTTTCCAGGTGCAAATGATAATGCTTCAGGTTCAGCAGCAGTTATTGAAATTGCCAAAGCATTTATGAATTCTGGTATTAAGACGAAGCGTTCAATTATTTTTGTGCTGTTTGCAAGCGAAGAAATTGGTCTTGATGGAGCAAGACATTTTGTGAATAACTCTCCTGTACCACTTGACAAAATTATTGCGATGTTCAATTTTGATTGTGTTGGTGTTGGTGATAGTATTCAGATTGGGAATGGAAAATCTTCACCAAAATTATGGAACATTGCAAAAGAAAAAGATTCTCAGTATACAAAATTAATGATTGAATCTACCTGGAATGGCGGTGGAGCCGATGCAGGTCCTTTTCACGAGAAAGGAATTCCGGCGTTATATTTTGTAACAAAGAATAGTTATCAACATTTGCATTTACCAAGTGATAAACCCGAAACCCTGAATCTTCCGTTGTTCGAAAATATTTCCAGACTTGGTTATCTGACATTACTTGAAATTGCAAACGGAAATTATGTTAAGGAAGTAGTGCTTAAATAAAAAAGGGTGATAGAAGATATATCACCCTTCTTCAATTTTATTTTGAACTCATAGTAAGTGGAAAAAGATATTTCTTTATGATTTTATCTTTGCTGTAAACATCATCTCTAAAATTCATAAAGCCATCATAATCAACCCAAGCTGTAAAATAATCTACAAACAAAGGAATAGGTTTATCAAGTTTGACTTCAGTAGTATTTCCATAGCTGTTTCCTTTGCGGAGTTCATTTCTAATACGTTGATATTCAGTATTAACAGATTTATCCTGCACTGCATAACCTGTTTCAATACGAATATAATCGGGTGTCCATTTACAATTATTTTTCATAATATATTCAGCGAGTACGAAAGGTTTTTCAACACGCATACAACCATGACTAACAGCTCTGTTGGGTTGCGAAAATGGAGGACGTGTGGGCGTATCGTGAAGATAAACACCAAAATCATTAGTGAACATAAACTTAATTCGTCCAAGTGCATTTCCCGGACCAGAGTTTTGTACAAATGTATAAGGAACATGGTTGCGAGAGTATTGTCTTAAGTTAACTTCATCTACATTTACCTGTTTGCCGCCTTTGAAGACTTTGAAATTTTTCTTACGGAGATAATTAGAATCTTTCATTGCTTCGCTGTAAATTTCTTCACGTATAATACTTGTCGGAACTGTCCACGTTGGATTCAATATTAAGTGAGAAATTTTTCCATAAAGCTGAGGAGTTTCCCAATCGTTTTGTAAATCCTTTAGTGTTCCTTTTTTCTTAAGCAATTTTATCTGTTCTTCAATGCTGATAGAACGTTTTTTTCCTGTGCAAATACGAATTCTGAAAGCTGGTTTATTTTCTTCTATGGCGTAAACATGAAAATCGGGAATATTTACAAGAATATACCTTAATGTATCTTCGTAATGCGTCCACCTGAACCGCTCAAGATTTATTTTTATCGTTTCAAGTCTTTCTGCCGGAGGAATATTTAATTTATCAATTGTTTCTTTTCCAATTGCTCCATCATCAATCAAACCTGTTGATCTTTGAAAAACAGAAACAGCTTTGAATAATGTTGAATCATAATATTCAACTGGCATTGTTATTTGCTCTTGTTTAAGATAGCCGAGTGCAATCAGTTTTTCTGAAATTGAATTTAGTATCTGTGATTTATCTTTCAGTTTTATTTTTCCTGTTATTGAAGGAATTTTTTCCCATTGCTGTCTGCTTAACTCTGTAAATGTTTTCAATTCTTGCTGAAGTTTCAAATATCTTTTTTGTTTTGGTTGAATTGAGTTCAGGTAAGCAATTATATCTTCCTTCATAAATGGAGTAAAGATTTCTTTATCTGAAGCCTCGATTGTCGGTAGTGCGTACTTTTCATCAAATATTTCTTTTGGATTAACTACTCCAAAGCGGAGATGATAAGCATAACGCAGTACTGCATTTGAAAGAAGCAATTCTGTGTTTGCAAGATAGCTGTATCTAGATTTGTCTTCCGTTGACGCATTTAAAAATGAAGAAAAATTATTTTTCAGAAGTTCAACATCATAAGTGTGCGGGTCGATTCCGTGCTCATATGCTTTTTCAAGCAAAGAGATTATTGAATCAACAACATTTTTATTTTCAAGATTGATAAACCAAAAGGGTTTGTTTTCTCTTAATGAGTAGAACACTTTTAATGTATCAAAATACTGTGGATCAGTGGAGAGTTTTGTTATAGCTGAATCATTTGAAGTTATCAATTGTCTGAATGAATTATAAAATTCATCTTCATCAAATTTATATTTATCATCAAAGCTGTTTCCGCCTGTTCCTTTGGAGCTGCAGGAGAAGAGAACTATTGCAATAAGTAACACAAAGACTTTTTCTATTTCTTTAAACATAGATTTTTTCATAATAATAAAATTGGTTAATAAAAATTATCGACGCTGTTTAAGTGCAGCGTTAATTACTGTAGTAATAAACTAACAGAATTATTTTACCTGTTAAAATGTTTTAATGCTTCTTCTTTAGTTTCGAAGATTGAAAAAAGATTGAAGTAACCGGTAATTTCAAAAATTTTTTTAGTGTAATCATTAAATCCAAATATTACAACTTCTCCTTTGTGCGGCTCAAGTTTTTTCTGTGCAACAATAAGAATGCGTAAACCCGCACTGCTGATAAATGTAAGCTGTGTGCAATCAAGTAATATTTTTGTAACACCTTTGTCAATCAACTCATTGAATTTTGCTTCAAGCTGTTCAACGCTTGTAATATCAAGTCTTCCTTCAATGCTAAGGATTTTTAGGTCTTCGTGCTGCAATTCATTAATTATCATCTGCGTTCCTTTTGATGTATTAATAATTTTTGTAAATGTGATAACATTTCTGTTTTCAACTCGTTTGTATTCTAACGAAGTTAAAACAATTCTGCTTAGTAAAATCCCCATTCCGCCAACTCGCACTGCATCTAAGTTTGATTGTGCAATGTTTGGCGGCAATGCTTTTAGCGGATCGAAATAAATTCCGTCATCAATTATTTCTCCTTTAATTAAATCATCAAGCTTTTCCAGTTTAACCTGTATTTTATGTTCATCGCTGTCCTTATACGCATAATGAATTATGTTCGTAAGAATCTCTTCAACAGCAAGGTCAATATCAAGTTTTGCTTCTTCATCACATTGCCAGAGATTGTAAAGAGAATCAAATTCATTTTTAATATAACTTAATTCAGTGATGTTGTTCTTAATTTCAAAAGACCTTGAATCATCTTGCAAAACTTCACCTGGAGCAGATAGCTTCTTATTCATTCTTCAGGTCATTCCTGCAATCTTTTGAAATAATTTTATTTTATCTGGTTTCAACCTGATGCTTTAATTAAATTTGTATGTAAAATTATAAGAAAAATTGTCGTCTTAAAAGGATTTTTTTGGAGAAAATATGAAAACTGTAAATGGTTTGCCCGTGTTCACATACGGAAATGAAAATAATATTCCTGTAGTTTTTGTGCATGGTTTTACTTTTAACAACAATATGTGGAATTATCAGGTAGAATTTCTTAAAAAAGATTTTTATTGCATAACCTACGATATAAGAGGTCTTGGCAAATCGGATGTAAGGGACGGGCAATATACAATGGAGATGTTTGTTGATGACCTGTTTGAAATTATTAAAGAACTGAAATTGAATAAACCTATACTTGCGGGACTTTCAATGGGCGGTTATCTTTCATTCAGGGCTGTTGAAAAAAATCCCGAACTTTTCAGAGGTTTAATTTTTCTTGATACCCGTGCCGATGCTGACACCAATCAGGCAAAACTTAAAAGAGCGGCAGGCATTAAACAAATAAACGAAGAAGGACTTGATAAATTTATTGATGGATTTTTGCCAAATTGTTTTTCAGATGAATTCAAAAAAACGAATGAATACCAAACTTATCTTCAGTCATCAAAAAAATTAAATCCGCTTGGAGTTAAAGGCTGCCTGCTTGCAATGCAGGGAAGAACAAGTACTGCCGAATTTTTAAGCCAGATAAAAGTGCCAGTGCTTGTAATATGCGGAGAAAAAGATGTTCTTTCGCCGGTTGAAGAAATGAAGAAGATGCAGGAGAAAATTCCAAATTCTGAATTTTGCATTGTGCCCGCTGCCGGACATATGACGCCAGTTGAGAAACCGGATTTTGTGAATAAAACTATTGCCCGGTTTCTTAAAAATTTTGATTGAATGAGTTTTTTATTCCTTTTTGCTGATTTTTAGAAATTAATCTTAAAACTTTTAAACCCCCATTGTAAATTTTTACAATGCGACTTTCCGTCTAGAAACCTCACTTTGCCTTAGTAACCATAAAATTATAGTATTTTACCAGAATCAGATTCATTAGAAAAGATAATTTAAACTCAGAATTCTAAATCCTGATTTCCCAAAAAGATCAAAACTTAAAATTCAAATTTCAGAGCTTTACTTTAACAAAACCATCTTATTGGTCTTAGTGAAACTTTCAGTTTGTAGTGTGTAGAAATATACTCCACTTAATAATTTGCTTCCATCGAAACGTACTGTATGTCTCCCTTCATTCTTGAATTCATTTACAAGTGTTACTACTTCTTTGCCAATTATATCATAAACTTTTAAGGTTAAATGTCCCGCCATAGGTAATTGGTAGTTAATTGTTGTTACTGGATTGAATGGATTTGGATAATTTTGGTAAAGTGAGAAAGAAGATAAATTATTATTTTCATCTTCTGTAAAAGAGACACCTCCATTGGATGTTTTTATTATTGTTCCACCGTTACCAACAGCCCAGCCAGTTTGATTGTTTATAAAGAAGACATCTTCTAAATAGTTTGCAGTACTACTGTTTTGGAAAACCCAGTTTGCACCGCCATCTGTTGTTTTAAGTATCAAACCAGATTGACCCACGACCCAACCAGTTTGGTTATCTGTAAAATATACCGATTTGAGTTCATTCGCTGTTCCGCTGTTTTGAGCAACCCAGTTTGTACCACCGTTAGTTGTTTTAAGAATTGTACCTCCGCCCGCTACAGCCAACCCAGTTTGATTGTTTATAAAGAATATTGAATATAAAAGGTAATTTGTTCCGCTATTTTGCGGAACCCAGCTTGTTCCTCCGTCAGAAGTTTTTAGTATGATGCCTGATTGTCCCGCAGCCCAGCCAGTTTGATTGTCTGTAAAATATACAGAATATAATTCAAACGAAGTGCCGCTGTTTTGCGAAAACCAAGTTGAGCCTCCATCCGTCGTTTTAAGGATTGTACCAGTCCATCCTACAACCCAACCAGTTTGAGCATCTAAAAAGTAAGTAGACAATAATTCATTTACACTATTGCTTTGTGCAATCCAGTTTGCTCCACCATTAGTAGTCTTAAGTATTGTACCTGTCCCTGAATAATTTCTTCCAACAGTCCAGCCTGTCTGATTATTCGCAAAATGAACAGAAGTTAAATAGAAAAAACTACCGCTGTTCTGAGCAATCCAACTTACTCCACCATTAGTTGTTCTAAAAATTTTTCCAGAATCTCCGACTGTCCAACCGGTTTGGCTGTCCGTAAAGTATACTGAATATAACCAGCTACTTTGAGGCAAGGAACTTTGCCAGAACCATTGTGAAAAATTTAATTCAGTAAAGAGAAGTACAAAGGCTAGAACAGACAGAATGTTTTTCATATTATTTCCTTATAAGTTACAAAATTAGCGATGTGAAAAATGTTACAGTAACAAACATAATAAACATTTGATAAACCGCAATAAGTATAATAGAATCTAAGACAATGGTTTGATAAATAAAAAACCCGGCGTAAAAACCGGGTTTAAATTTTTATACCTGTGGTTGGTCGTTATTAAATGGCGGCGGTTCATCTGCAGGTGGTAAGCCATCAATTACAGTATCTTTTTTACCGGTTACCATTATAAGTACATTGGTAACAATTGGTATAATAAAAAAGAGCAGGGCAAGATAATAACCTATCCCATAAGATATTTCAAGCATCTGCACAGGCTGCTTGGAAATATCTCCGCCAATTGAAGATTTAACCATCAACATAACAATAAAACCAAGTGCACTGAGAATAATTAAAATCAATGACTGTTGTTTTATTTGCACAAAGCTTAAGATTATACCAGCCACTGCAAGCACAAGGGCAATTATCGCAGTAGCATTAGGGTCGGTAGTAGTTTCTTTTGCCTGAGTACCTTTGCCGCCAAACATACCACCAGTTCCCGGTTGTGCTATTGTAGTACCAAAAGCAACTTCAAAGCCGCTAAGACTTGCAATCTTTGTACCTGCACAGGTAATATTTACAAAAGTTAGAAAGAACGAGATAACAATCACCACATAAAACACGGGTGAAATTTTCTTTAACATATCTGCCATTTTGTTTATCCTTTATTTAGTGAATGAAAAAATGAATAATCATAATTAATTATACCCAGCCTCTTAATTTACAGGCTTCTGCAACACGTGCAACACCAACTACCATTGCTGCCAGCCGCGGGTGAACCTTTTTTTCTTTAACCGCTTCCTGAACACGATGGTATGCTTGTCTCAACTTCTGGTCTAACCTGTTATGCACAGTCTGTTCATCCCAGAAGAATGAGTATTTATCCTGCACCATTTCAAAGTATGATACTGTAACTCCGCCAGCACTTGCGAGAATATCAGGAATAACATGTATTCCTTTTTTATTAAGTATAATATCAGCTTCGGGAGTGGTAGGACCATTAGCAAGTTCGCAAATAACTTTTGCTTTTATTTTATTTGCATTGTGTTGAGTAATAGAATTTTCAAGTGCAGCGGGATAAAGAACCTCTACATCAAGTTCAAGCAGAGAATCCTGTGGAATTGACTTTGCCCCCGGGAAATTAAGTATAGAACCTGTTTTCAGTTTATAAGTTACAAGTTCTTTTGGGTCGAATCCGTTTTCATTATAAATAGCACCGCGTGAATCGCTTACTGCAATAAGTTTTCCACCGCCAAGAATTTCCTGGTGAAGTAATGCTGCCCGCTGTCCGGCGTTCCCAAATCCCTGAATAGCATAACTTTTTGTCGGGTCATAACCATGAAGTTTACAAGCCTCGCTAACAGTAATAACGCCACCGCGGGCAGTAGCATCTCTTCTCCCTTCAGTTCCCCCAATTTGTTGTGGTTTATCGGTCATTACACCGGGATGATGAAAACTAACAATCGTTTCATATTCGTCCATCATCCATGCCATAGTTTGAGGATTAGTATAAACATCAGGAGCGGGAATATCTTTATCAACTCCAATCATAGGAGCAATAGCGCGAATATAAGAACGGGAAAGATTTTCAAGTTCTCGTTCGGACATTGATTTTGGATTGCATCTTACTCCACCTTTGCCGCCGCCAAGAGGAAGATCAACCACTGCGGTTTTCCACGTCATCCACGAAGCAAGAGCACGAATTGTATCGACTGTTTCTTCGGGGTGAAAACGAATTCCACCTTTTGCCGGACCGCGTGCATAATTATGCTGAATTCTCCATGCATGAAAAATTTCTGTTTTTCCGTTGTCCATCTTTACCGGAAATGTAAATTTAAATTCTCTTTGCGGCCAAATAAGAAGTTCAATTGTTTCTTCATCAAGTTTTAAGATTTTTGCCGCTTCCAATACCTGTTGTTGCGTAACGCGGAAAGAGTTATAAGATTCCATATTTATTTTTCCTTTCCT
>CAZQSR010000040.1:0-17832 GCA_964596145.1 uncultured Ignavibacteriaceae bacterium | reverse complement strand
AATCCATGGGCGGGAAGAAGAGATAAAGCGGTTTCTTCCTCTGGTGCACCGATGACAGTAGATGCTAAGGTAAAAAAATGAGAAAGAACAAGGATTCAACAGGAGAAGAATGCCGAAAAGAACTATCGGCTATTTTGTGTTTTATCAATTAAAAAATGAGAATCAAATTTCTTAAATCAAGAAAAGTTATATTTGACACTTAACTTTTATCCAAATGTGAAACTCAGGATAAAAATAACCAAATCAAAAAGAAGAAATGCCCCAAAGATTGCTGCTAATATGATTATTGCGTATTTCCAATCCCCTTTTTTATATATCACAATACCTTGTGTAGATTTCTTTTTGCTTAATCCTAGACCTTTTGCTGCTTGCAGCTGGTGAGCTTTTTCAGCCTGTATTTCCGCTAACACTTCTTGCCGTGTCTTTGTTTTTATTTCCTGCTCGATTTCTTTTATAAGTTGCTCTTTCGATTCATCTGATATCTGAATCTTTTTTCCGCATCCTTCACAAAATTTTGCTTGCGGTCTTAATTTTGTTCCACATAAACTACAATAACTTTCGATATATATCACCTCAATTTAGTACCACATTCATAACAATATTTAGAAGCAGCACCAAGTTCTGCTCCGCATTGAAAACAAAAACCGATTTTATTTATAGGTTGTCCTGATTCTTTCTTGACAGGGTGGAAATCTTCTTTTTGTTGTTTGATTGAGTTTACCTCATCGGGCTTATTAATTGGTGACGGTTCATCAAAATAAACTCCTACAATAATTGTAACAGCGCCACTAATCGAGAGGATAATTCCAAGCCAATTCATTATTGATCTCAGTAGCAGGATATTGCTCAAGGTTTCATAATCTCTGCTTAATACTAAAGACCCGCTATCAGACAAAACGAAAATTCCCATAATAACAAGAATTATTCCAAGGATTATAACACCTACTCCTAGATATACCACTTTTTTTCGCATCCCATTCCTCTTAACAACTTATTATTAATAACAATTAGTTCTTTAAAAATTTTTCTTTTAGTAGGGCTTTGCACCCTACTTGCTTGATTTCACCCAATTTGAGTGCAGAATAAAGGTTTTGGGTGCAGATAAGATAGGTTTAAATAGTTTTAAATTACTGACAAAGGATAAACTAAGGTTTTTTATGAAGAAAAACATTAAGACAACAAAACTTCCGGAATATTTTGTGGGAGAGAACAACAAAGCATATAGTAATATTCATTGGAAAGAGGTTCTCGATGAAATCTACAATAGAGTTCCACATGCTTTTGGACCAGGAAAATTTAAACATGAAGATCAAAATCCGATAGCAAAAAAATTAAAGATTACCGATCAAGATTTTTATGATAATGTAATGTATTTAAATCAACTAAAGTTAATAGAAATACGAAATGAAGGTAAATGGACAAATATGTATCCGACAAGTAAGGGTTTTGATATAGCGCTTCAAAATGAAAAAATTAAGGTTGATTTAAAAAGACAATTAGGAATATTGTTGTTAACATCTGTAATTGCTTTAACTACGATGTTTTCTTTTATATTCTCTTTAGGGATATATGATTCTAATATTGTAATCGCTTTGTATGTTGTTAGTCTCTTTGCTGTCCTTGTTATTCTTTTTCTAAAACATCCATTTAAAAACATTATGATAAAATGAGGATGCCTCCCTAAATAGTAGTATCGAATGTAAAAATCTACGAAGGAACCATATCTCATTTGCGTTCTGTAACTATTCGAGTGATAAACTTTATAAGTTGTTATAATATTCTGGTAATTTGACGATAGATATGACTGAAAAAATTTATGCACCTTCTGCATATTTTACAAATATTGTTAAAGTAGCTATTTTATTCATGCAACAAGAAAATAGACCGATTACCGCAAGAAATATAGCCGAAAAATTAGGTTTATCTCATAATTATATTTTTCAAACGACAAAAACAATGAAGATCCTAAAACTTTTAGAAAATCATGCAGAGTTCTATGTATTAACCTCCGATGGCCTACTGTTTTCTCAGTATATACAAAACAAAGATGTTGAAGGATTAAAAAAACTGGGAGAAAAAATTTTGTTCGATACGAATAACGAAAAAGATGCTGAGAATGTTGCTCTTCTGAAAAAAGCACTTAACAGATTGCGAACTGAGCCTAATATAACCGATTTCGATCTTGGTAATTTTCTTGCGAATGAATATAAACTTACCTGGGAGTCCTCAGGGACATATCAACGAATTGGTGGTTCATGCAGAAGTATCTTAACTGGATTTTACCTCATTGGAGAGCAAAAAGAAAAACAACTGGAATTAAAATATGATATTGTATATAATAAAAATATTCATGGGATTTTGGCCTTTCTTCACAAAGACATAAATACATTCATCCATATGGTTTCAGAAGACACAAATGCATGGAAAAATAATATTGAACTTCGACAACGAATCGAAAAAAATTTTGATACACTTATAAAAAATCAATATGAAATAGCAACACAACTATTATTGCAAGAATCGAAAAAATGGTTTAAGGAGGGTTGTAACAGAAAAGATATTGACATTATACGACATTCACTCGGTCCATTGATTAACATAGAGATTTATAATTTATTAAAATAATAAATTTGGGCGTGTAGTATAGCGGATAGTATAGGTCCCTGCTAAGGTCTAGACCCGGGTTCAACTCCCGGCACGCCCAATGCCCGTGTAGATTTAGCGTGGATAGAACAACGGTTTTACGAACCGTCAATCGCTGGGTTCAAATCCCGCCACGGGCGCTTTCTTTTTCACAAAGGAAAGAGAAAGAAAGAGATTCATATTTTATTTGACGATAGAATATGACTCTTCTCTTCCTTTGTTAATGTAATTTATTATGTTGTAAGTTCGTATTAAAGGTTTCTTCATTTCAACACTAATCTTATGAGTAGATAAAGAAAATTAGCATAATGCTCCTGTTGGTTTATAAAGAATATACATTATATACTGTAAAGAATTTCCGAATTTATGTGTTAGAAATTTTGTGCGATACTGTATTACATATGATTTAAAATGTCTCGAAGGTTTTCTGCTTGGCATTCGGCAGACTCTGCGAGAGTATGTATTGAGCATTTATTTGCTTCAATAATCCACCACGCACATGAAGCTTTTACACATTTGTCTTTTATAAGTGGACAAAAAAATCCAATTTTTCCATCAGGCATATGAATTTCACGAAAATGTAAATATTTTATGTTTATTTAATGTTATTGTTTTATTAAGCTTTTACAGTAATTCCGAAGGCAAAAAATGTGGAAAAAAAACGGAGCATTGAACAGAATGGGTTTAGATATAGTCGACCAATTTTTTTATCTGAGGGTTTTTTATTCCCTGTTTCCGAATCGGAAAAAGAACCTCTGACACAGTATAATCTTTAATATATTTATGATACCTGTAAAATGCCATTTGACAGAACTTTTTTACCGTGATAGCGTCAGGCGCGTACATTGTAAAAAACCAATCCGACACACCATGAATAAGAAAAATGTTCTCGATTTTGACTAAACCAGCTGGATTATTATCAATTTTATCAGAGAAAACTTCTTGAATGAACGCCTTATCGAATGGCTCATGGGTTCTTTTCACAAGCACTATGAAATGCTTTAACTGTTTCGCTTTTGTATCTGTGATGGCACTATATCCCCATATGGTTTTGTCCTCTTCATTTTTTTTAATGATTCTGCGGACTTTTTGAATGGAGAAACCTGTTCTCTTAGCGGTTTCCACAACACTTTCCCGTCCAAATTGCTCCAATGTCTCTAATACCTTTAGTTCATCTTTGCTTATCTGTTCTTTCGTCTTTTTTGCCATGATTTATTCTCCAGCCGCATATTCCCTTATAGAAACTGAATTAAAAAGCATAGTGCAGTTGATTTTGCGTTTTGAAGAGCGTCTTTCGTATTCATTCCATTTCTGATGTTTTCAAAATATGTTTCAATGAAAATTTTTTTTACTACCTCTAATTTTTTTTTATTCCTGTTTTTATTGAGAAAGTTTGAAAACTCTCGTATCCATTCTGGATCTTGCTGTAGTTGATTTTCTGAAGAATGCTTCACTCGCATCACTGTTATACTTTGTTGTTTCTGATATTTTATACTAGTGAGGTAGTTTTTCAAAATGACAAAATAACATATATGCAATGGGAGTCTGTGTCTGGGAGGAAAGGGTAGATAATGGGGTGAGGACGGTCTGGGTGGACTGTTCTACCTCATCTACAACATTTGACTCCCAAGAAATATTATCTCGTTACGGTTGATAAATGTTTTCCTCCATATAAAAATGGTTCAAGTTATGAGATTGTGGGTATTGATTCATCAATCACTATCTTTTGTTTCTTGATGGAGTTCTTTATGTTTACGAGCTTCCCATCAGGATTCAGACCCTGCGGAGGCTGTTTTCCTTCTGCTTTGATCTTATATCGTGCGCATCGAATGTGATTCTCTTTTGACAAGCAATAATCATGCACTGGTTTCGTTATGAAATCGTAGATGGATTTATTTCTGCTTATCAACAGAAGAAATGTGGGTATCTCGTCAGGGAACATCTTCAAGCAGGAATCCAGATATTGGCAGTGGAAGTCGCTGCGAAGGATGTGGTAGAAGACGCATCGCTGATAGTCCTCTGTCTCGCATTTCATGAAACTCTCATAGCGTGCGAGAGTTGGATATTTCTTTAAACATTCACGGGTGTAATCTACGAAATTCGGACAGGGCATGTCTCTTCTTTACTCCCATCATTCATATCTTTGTAATCGGTTTAAATGTTTTCATCTTTTGGAAATAGACGGAAGCCGGGTTCAATCCAACTCGATACAGATGCATTCTCAAAGTCAGGGGTGAAATCCTCTAGCCGTCTCTGAATTAACCGTCTGGATTCCCAGTACTGCGTATGCTTCCGTTTATATCGATCAACGAGGTTCCTCTGGTCATCCTTGGAAATCTTCACGCCCAGGAGAAACGACAACTCCTCGATGGCACTGTAGTTGATTATCCGCTCTGGCTTATCCTTGAAATACGCTTCGATAGCGTCCTCCTCGCGGCCTTTGAGGTAGAAGAACGTCTTCTCTTTGTATCTGGCTGCCAGGATCATCGGGAAATGCTGTTGAAGCCCCCGTACGGTGCTGATAACGAAGTCATGGATGAGACACCCATCAAGCATCAGCCTGTTCAGGAGAGCGATGCCATGGCTGCGTATGAAGTGATTTCCCTCGCTCTTGCCGCTCCGCAGGCCTTTCGTGAACCCTAGGACCGTGTTCACAGGGATGCCGTACATCTGGGCGGCCTCCGCCTTGGTGTATCCTTCTTGGATCTTCTTGATGATGTTATTCCTAGTCTCTAGCGGAACGAATCTTTCACTATAAATGGAGGTTGCCCGCCTGCTGATAACAGAAGGACTAACACCATATCTCTTTGCTAATGCCTTATTTGTATGTCCTTCATTCAAGAGTTTTTGTATCTCTTTTACGTCTTTGTTAGTTAATTTCGGTAAGGTCATGATTGAAAAAGCGATACCTCTTATATTTAAAGATAGTGAAATCAATAGTTTTTTGTGCCTTCGATATACGAAAATTTAATATAGTAATGCTGAGTAAGTAACATCGATTATAATGTGGAGGAATGCCGTCTGACCCAAAAAAGGGTCAGCAGGGGTAAAATAACAAAACATATACCAGAAAGAGATGTAACACAAAATTTTGTGTTCAAGAACGTAACAAATGATATTGAGCTACAAAGGCTCGAACAAGAAATACATGAATTAAAAATAAAAAATGAGATTACATCTCTACAACAATATATCAAAGGACTCATTACAGGACTTGGACTAGGATTTGCAATCGTAGGATTCCTCCTACGATTTTTTTTAAAAAGAAATCAGGTTATACTTTTTCGTCAATCATATCTTATTCTTTAAAAATTATTAAGTTTTTTAACATTCATTCTACTGAGAATCGAAATTAATTCTTTAGCTGCATCTTTTTTATTTTCTATATGTGTCAAATATTTATTTTCCTCAATCAGTTTATTATAACTATTTATTTCCTTATGTGTTACGTAACTCCGATGCGATCTGAGTTCGTTTGAAAGCTGTTTGAATGATGTAAGTGAAATTATTTTATTATCATATATATCAAGGGGATTGTTTGTTTTCCAAATAGGAGATTTACATTTCAAATCTTCATATTCGGATAGCATTTTAAGACCTTCATAATTATAATCACCATACGTGTCAGTAATTCTGAAACGTTTTCTCCTCATTTTTGTTTTTATTTCGTCTTTTTCAGGCAGATCGCTTTGTATGCCTTTTATAATATTGCCGAAAGAATCAAAGCCATACACTGAAACCAGTAAATCATAAGATGCTAGTGCGGGTTCTCTGAAAGTACCAAGAAAATTGTTGGATGGGACGTTTGTCCCATGAACATACATATCCTTCCATTTATCTCCAACATCATCAATCAATTCTCTCATATTTGATTCAAGTACTTTTCTACCGCAAAAATCAAATGTTAAAGAATGAATATCGTGTTCTAAATAATAATTAATTAAGCTTTTCAAATCAGTTTTAGGATTGCCGATTGGAACCATGCCAGAGAAGATTACTTCATTCATGAAATCTGGTTTTCTTTTTGGAAATATGTCCGTAGACATTTTTCCCCATTCATATGAATTACCATTTGGGGAGGGAACCGGGAATATCAAACCATCCATATGTTCTACATCAAATAAATCAAATATTTTTTCAATCATTTTTTGAGTTGGTTTTCCGAACGGTTCAAAATGTTCTTTGCTTTCCCCTGGGCTTCGTTGATTAATGAGAAATGGATATCCAATGTTCAATCCCTTCTGATCTGTTTCAGAAATAATGGCCTTAATGTTGTCTTTTACTTTTTGATGTTCTCTGGGGTCAGCAATTATTTCCTTTAACCTTTTTGGGGTTATTTGAACCATTATTTCTGTTACAGTTGGTATATCAAATTCCTTTCTAAATAATGATATTTCATCCAGATTGTTTGCACTGCAATGGATTGTTTTCCTTGGAAAAAGGATTTTCTTTTTGTTGAGATCAATTGTAGTTGCTTTTGCTCGTGTTTTTCCATCAGTTGATGGTTTAGTGTTGATTGTCAAATCTATCACCCTGCCAATATTTTTTAATGTGTTCATTCAGTGCTTCTTTGATGAACTGGCTTTCGTTATGCCATAAGCCTATTTCTCCTACGAGAGTTTCTATTTCTGCTTTCATTCCATCTGATACTCGAACCGTTATCATTGACGCCATATGCTCGTAATCATTTCATGTATATAAATGTATTACGTTTTGTATTACACTTTGTAATACTTATATTAAAAAAAATGTATTACATAATGTAATACAAGAGGATATTAAAAACAAACTAATGATTGAAAAACAGAATCAGCTAGTATTTAAAGTTGGTGAAAATAGGCTAATAGGTTAGATAGTTTTTAAGTGACATGAACTCTTGGATATATTGCTGTTTGTTATATGCACCACGTATTACATAGGACGGATGAATAAAAGGGACATATCTTATTCCATTTTTTTCAATAGGTTTATTATGCCATTGATGAAAACTTTTAATCTTTTCACCGAACAAATATTCTGTTACTATTTTTCCAAAAGTTACAATAAGTTTTGGGTTAATAATTGACAATTCCTTTTGAAGATACTCTGAACAATTAGTTATTTCTTCTTTTGTGGGCTCTCTATTGTTTCCGTTTTTATCTTTAGGATTACATTTTACAAGATTTGTTACATATACCTCTTTTAATCTCGGTTTCCAAATTGTTGGAATCTTTTCGGACGAGAACCCTGATTTTATTAAAGCATCTTGGAATAGTATCCCTGATGGGTCTTTGGTGAATGGAACTCCTGTTATATCGGCACCATTTCTACCTGGCGCAAGTCCAATGAATACAATCTTAGCGTTATAATCACCATAGCCATAGATTATTTTATTTCGAGATACTACCATCATTTTACATTTATTGCAGCTTAAAAAAATAAGACTATTCATGATATCGTTTAGAATTTTGAATGGCATTTAAACTTGTTTGATTACTATCAATGGAAATACGGGGAATCAGTTGATCTCCTGTGCTTGGTTGAGGTAATTCAAATTTGTATGTAGTGTTAGTTATTGTATCAACAACAGAAAAACTAAAATTGATACTTCGTAGATCTCCCCCCATCGCACTTCTTAATATCTTGATAAACTTTTTTGTCTTAGTTATAAAGTACACTGATATATCTTTTGAAATGTCCTTTTTTTCTTCTGGTGAAACTTTGCTTTGTTCAAATGTAACTGTGTAATCCACACTCAAATCTATATCAGAAGATTCAAATTTATTAATAGTGACACTTGTATTTGGTAAATTTTGTTTATAAATATCTTTAATTCTTGGTCGTCCCCATTCTTGAAATTCGTCAATTATTGTAAGAAGGAAAGGGAAATTTCTCCCTTTTAGGTGATAGATATCTTCACAATTATGTACTGCAATGGATCGCAATATGTTTTGTCGGATTAGAAATTGTTTAGAATCTTTTAAATCCAATGGTTTATTTCTATCTGTTAGGAAATCAGATTCTAAGAAAAATACTAATTCTCTCATTAAAACAGTACAACTTATTATTCCATGATCGAATTTTTCATATGCTCTATAAAATTTTAAATAATATTTTGATTGAACATGGGTCAAGAATCCTTTTTCATCTTCTACAAGATTTGAAGAAATGAATTTAATAATAAAATCATCGATTACTCGACTTTGTGGGGGAAACAAGAATGATAACTCTTGAACATTAACCTTGCCGTATTGTTTAATCATGTCTCTTATTTTTTCGTTAAGAGAATCAATTTTTTCAAGAGCATAACCTAAATCGTGGGTTAAGGCAATAATACACCACATCGCCTCTTTCTCGTCAGGAGAAATTTTATTTTCGTTTTTCTTTTCTTTTTTCCCTTTCTTTTCATTTTTCTGTTTACTCTTTTTCACTAAAATATCATCATAAACACAAATGTTCTCAAATGAAATTGTATCTTTAATCAGTCTTTCTCCCAAGATATATACTCTAAAAACATGGGTAATATGATCTCTATAATAATCAGATGCACCATATAACACTTTTTCAAATTTTTTAAATTCCTCTAGGATTTTGTATAAGGAATTTACGCCAAATGTTTCCCCATCATGATATTTTTCTCGCTGATCTTTTGATTTTAAAAAAATAATTGCATCGCTTAATAAAGTTAACCACAATTCCATTAATTTATCTGTATTTTTTACATCATACAATATTTTCTTTTCATCTAATTCTTGAATTAATTCTAAACTTGACTTCTCTCGTTCCATTGCATAAGATTTAAATTTTTTTGTATTCTTGTCATTTAAAAATGCAATTTCATGACAGTTATCTTTAAACCATTTAATGATATATTCGCGTTCACTATTATTTGATATTTCTATTTGGGAAAACGATTTTTGCGTCATGATTATTACCTTCTAAATAGAAAGAATAATTTCTTCTAACTGATCGGAGATATGAATTAAGCAATAAGGATCTTCATCTTCTAATTTATTATTTAATAATCTTTGAGTGAGACAACCGCCTTTGCATCTTGAAAAATATTCGCATTTTTTACAAATACTTTCTTGTTCGATTATTTGTAAAGATTTTCTTGATATATTGAAGAGAACCGATTTTCCCCAAATGTCAGATAATGATTT
Organism: uncultured Ignavibacteriaceae bacterium; assembly: GCA_964596145.1. GTDB lineage: Bacteria > Bacteroidota > Ignavibacteria > Ignavibacteriales > Ignavibacteriaceae > CAZHVS01. Next base: position 8,047 of record CAZQSR010000040.1, on the reverse strand, counting down.
CGTTAATATATTGTTATCTTTCGCTTCAGTTACAAAATCTTTCATGCTTACGCATGGAACGACAAAACCATCTGGTTTTATTGTCGCTTTATCAATGCCTGCATTACAAACTGTTTGATTTTTTAGGTGGAAACAATTAAATGGTGCGCCTGTCCTAAATCTTGAACAATGATATTTTCCGCTCATCATCTGTAAAATATTTTTCAGCTCTGTTATATCTTTGGATTTTATCTCTAAAAGGTTTCTATTAAATAGTCCTCTCCCCTGAGGAACGAATCTTAAAATACTTATCCTGTTTACTTTAAGTTTATCTGCAAGTTTCATAATATTCGGCAAAGTCGTATAATTTAGTTTTGTTGGAACAAAATGAAGCTCAGTAAATATACCAGTTTTTATTGATTGTTTTATTGAATGAATAAGATTATCGAAACTTCCTTTTCTAGTTGTTATGGATTCATGTATTACCGCAGTGTCCCCATGTATACTGAATATCAGTTTTTCTATTCCAATTTTCTTTAGAGAAATCATCAGATCTTCACTAATTGGTTTATTCGTGCCATCTAATGATCCGATGTTGCCACAAGTGTATACATCGACAGTAACTTCTTTTTCTTTGATATATGAACAAATATCTAAAATATCTGGGTGGATTAACGGTTCTCCACCAGAAATATTAACATGTTCGGTTCCGAGTTGTATTGATTCATCTATAATTTTTTTTATTTCATTGAAAGTAAATTCTCGGTCACAACCTGTTCCACCATCAGAAGAACATAACAAGCATTTCATCGGACATTTTTTAGTTATCTCGAAAGTTAATTCTTTCAGTATATAGTCATTCTTCATTTTCCCATTTTTTCCACAAGTGTCCAATGGATGTGAGGACGTTGTGATTCGTCTTTTTTTACCAATCCTCTTGCTTCCAAGATATTCAAATATTTAGATGCTGTCTGTAGGCTCATGCCAGCAGCATCAGCAATTTTTCGTGTATATGGAGAATCTCCTAATTTTCTTAGGCTAGCTATTACTTTTTTTTCTCCATCCTTCTGTTCTGTCATGTCTCATCTTGTTATTAAATATTCTTTAACATAATAGTTTAACACAATATGTTTAAACAATAATTTAATGCAATATAATAATGCACTCATTATGATATATACTTTGTGTCCATAATGTATGTTAAAATGAAGGTCTGAGTCTATCTGTTTGAAAATAATGGTAAAGGATGAAAAAAAACTTATTAGTTGTAACATATAGAAAAACTTGTAAATGTATATTATAATACGAAAATTATGCGGCCTGAAGAGATTGGTGGAATTATTTATTCTCTTAAAGAGCATAATTTTGATCTTTTACATAAGAGAACCAAACCAGTTTATGTTAAATATTTACCTCAGGGTGGTGGTAAATATCCTACTAAACTTACTCCAGGTCATTTTATTCTTTTCTATTTATCTGGTGGCTCGAAATCCATTATTGGTTATGCAGAAATCAGCGATGTAGCCATTAAATATCCTCCAGAAATAGAACGAAATTATAGCAATAGAATGCAAATGGACTGCGATGAATTTGATGAATATACACTGGATAGAAAGGATAAGACGATGATAGTTCTTATCCTAGAAAATCTTGTAGTATTGAAAAAGTTAATACCAATACAATTCCCAATAACAATGGCAGGAAAATATATATCAAAAGATGAATTAAAACAAATTTTAAAACAATTTATATCTTCATAGAAAAGTATTTTAATTATTCAATTGTTCCATTATACAATTAAGTGAGATAGTGGCTAAACCAACTACGATTACTATAAACTGGGAGACTAAACATAAGTTAGAACAATTAAAATTCAACATTGAAACAGAATTAGAACATAGTATTACTTGGGATGAATTTTTTACATATATAAAAATAACAAAGGGGGAAAATAATGGATGAAATTTCTCCAGAAGAAGGATACCTCATTGATTATATCTCTGAAAAAAAAATTAAAGCAACTCCTGAAGAAATTCAAGCAGTACAAATCTTTTCAAAAAGGCTTGTTGAAGATTATGATTACAAAAAAGATCAAATACAGACAAGACCTCAATTCAGAGTGAGAAAACATCCTTCAGATGATTCTAAATCTTATCCTATCGATATTGCAGTTTTTACAAATAATATAAAGATTGAAGCAAATTTGTATATTATTGTTGAATGTAAAAAGAAAGAACGGAAAAGCGGTGAAGAGCAATTAAAATTATATCTTGACATGTCACCGGCTGAAATTGGAGTCTGGTTCAATGGTGAAGAGCATCTTTATTTACAGAAAATCTACCATAAAGATGGATCAAGAACATATAAGTCACTCCCTAATATACCGCGGTTGGGACAACGAGTTCAAGATATTGGTTTTTTTAAAAGAAAAGATCTTAAAAAACCATCAAACTTAAAAGTAGTATTCAAAGACATCCGTAATCATCTTGCCGGAATGACAACTGGAATAACAAGAGATGAAGCATTGGCAAAGGAAATAATCAATGTCTTGTTTTGTAAAATACTAGATGAACAAGAAACTTCTCCTGAAGATACAGTTCAATTTAGGGTAGGAATAGAAGAGAAAAAAGAAGAAGTTCGTAAACGCATACTCGTATTATTTAAAAGAGTTACAGAAACAGCATATGGTGATGTTTTTAATGAAAATGATACAATTGATCTTGATTCCGATAGTCTATGTTATGTCGTAGGAGAATTACAAAATTATTGTATCATGGATGCTGATAGGGATGCAATCGGAGATGCATTTGAAGTGTTTATAGGTCCCGCTTTAAGAGGCGGCGAGGGGCAATTCTTTACACCAAGAAACGTAGTGAAAATGATGGTTGATATTTTAGATCCAAGTCCCGGAGAAGACATTATTGATCCAGCTTGCGGATCGGGGGGATTTCTTATTAGTTCTCTCGAGGTGATATGGAAAAAATTAAGTGAAGAAGCTAAACGAAAAGCTTGGTCTGAAAGACAATTGATAAAAAAAGAGACAGATGTTGCTACTCATAATTTTAGAGGAATCGACAAAGATTTATTCTTATCTAAAGTATCAAAAGCTTACATGGCTTTAGTTGGTGATGGGCGTGGCGGAGTCCTTTGTTTAAATGCGTTATTGCCACCTGAAAAATGGTCATTAGATGGACAAGAAAAAATCAAATTAGGGACATTCGACATAGTGATGACGAATCCGCCATTTGGAAAAAAAATTGTTGTAAAAGGAGATCAAATTCTTTCTCAATATGATCTCGGTCATAAATGGAAATTAGATAAAAATTCAGAAAGACTTATGAAAACTAACGAACTATATGAACAACAACCACCACAGATTTTATTCTTGGAACGCTGCTTACAATTATTAAAACCAGGTGGAAGATTGGGCATAGTATTACCTGAAGCAATTTTTGGAATGCCGACTTATGAATACGTAACAACATTTCTCCAAGATAATGTAAAAATTAGAGGAATTGTTTCAATGCCAGAAAATCTTTTTAAAACAAGTGGAAAAGGAGGGACTCATACAAAAGTATGTATTGTTTTTATTGAAAATATAAAACCAAAACCAGGAGAAAAATATGAGATTTTCATGGCTGAAGCAAAATGGTGCGGCCATGATTCACGAGGAAACCCGACATATAGAAAAGATAAAGATGGTGTTTTAAAAATATTAGATGACATCCCGCTCATCACAAGGAAATATAAGGAAATAGTAAAGGATTGGCCATGACAAAGATGGATCATTTAGGATACATCATTTCAAATGATAAAATTAGAAATAAAATTTACATACCAAAGTATTATTCACCAGAAATTAAAAAGAAAATAAAAGAACTATCTAAGAATTATAATTTTATTTTGTTAAAGGACCTCATTAATGATGCAGACATCTCCATAACAACTGGTGATGAAATCGGAAAGATGGCATATGGGACAGGAGAAATTCCTTTTATAAGAACATCAGACATAAGTAATTATGAAATTAAAACAGACCCAAAACAGGGAATAAGCCAAGAAATATTTAATGAATATTCATTAAAACAAAATGTGGAAGAAGGAGATATTTTTTTTGTCAAAGATGGAACATATCTAATTGGGCAAAGTTGTATCGTAACAAAATATGATCTACCATGTTTATTTCAATCGCATATATTCAAAATTCGGGTTAATCCGAAAGGAGCGATTAATTCTTACTTGTTCTTTGCTTCTATCAATTCTGAAATCGTCAAAGAACAAGTTAAATCCAAGCAATTCACTGCGGATATTATCGATTCTATTGGAAACAGAATAACAGAACTACAATTACCAATTCCAAAAAGTTCACGAACAAAAAAAAATACTATAGAAAAACTAAAAAATAATCTTAATAAAAGAGCAGATTTAAAGGATAGGCTTAGGCGCATTCCTTATTTGGCTCAAGGCTTGATTTCAAATATAAATGAAGATGTAGCCCAGGCATCTTTGAAAGATTTTAAAGGAATGAACTTGGGTTTTTTACTTGAAAGCAATAATATTGTTAATAATAAATTCATTCCGAAATATTATGATCCTATTATCCAATCTGATTTGGCAGAACTTACAAAAACCCATGATTGCGTAATGTTAAAAGATTTAGTAAATGATGATATTGTATCTTGGGAGACGGGTATTGAAATTGGTAAAATGGCTTACGGGACAGGTAAAATTCCTTTCATTAGAACCTCAGATATTTCAAATTGGGAATTAAAGAGTGACCCAAAACAAATGGTTAGCGAAGAAATCTATAGTGAAAATAAACAAGACGTGAAAGAAAATGATATTTTCCTTGTAAGAGATGGCACATATTTAGTAGGCACATCCTGTATCATTACAAAGGAAGATACAAATATCCTCTATTGCGGTGGTTTATATAAATTTAGAGTTGAAAATAATTCTTTCGATCCATATCTTTTCCTTACTCTTCTAAACACACCAATTGTCAAACATCAGATGAGATTAAAACAATTTACCAGGGACATTATTGATACTTTGGGGAAGAGAATTTTTGAAGTAATTTTACCGATACCTAGAGGGAAAAATAAAAAGTTAATCACCACTCTTACGAAAAATACAATTGGAGAAAGAGTTAAACTTAGAAATCAGACAACGAAAATTTAACTTTTATTAGTCAAACAATCTTCTTCAACACAGATTTTTTTCTGTCCTCTAGGCATAGAAGATAATCGCTCATATCGTTTTGAAAAATTCATAAGTTGAAGTCCCAATGAAGTTAAACTATACAGATGAGTTTTTCTCCCTTTCATAATAACTGGGTTTTTACTAATTATTTTGAATTGTTGTAATGAATCTATTCGTCGAACTAATGTCGTCTTAGGGAGATTACTATTCTCATCAATATCTTTATATTGCCTTGCTTCATCAGATAAATAAGTTAGTATTTGAAATGTCCCCACTTTTCCAACAAGTCTAAATAATTCTTGGGCTTTCTCGAACGAAGTAATTGTTTTGATAGTTAATTTTTTAGTTACCGTTTCTTCTCTCATTTTATATTATTTGATATTTATATAATTATTTAAACCTTTGCAGGTTTCATTTTTTGGTAGTCCCATTTATTGAAACTCCCATTTTTTGGGACTATCATTTATTGGTCCTACCATCTAGGGGAACTCCCATTTGTTGGTCGAAAAATCCTAAATAAATATAATCCGTTTCTGATATGGTGATGAGGGGAGGGATCACTGATGGCCATTCCGGCTAATCTTTGATTAATTCCCTTCTATAAAAAATGATTACAACGGGCCTATAGTTTAGTTCGGAAAGAATAGCGGTCCGCTAAACTGAAGATCGGGGGTTCAAATCCCCCTAGGCCCGTCATTGTTAGGTGATAAATGATACTATGTTACTATCTTGTAAGTCATTGCGGTTTATTAGGTTTTTTCCTGGGTTTATCCCAGTATGGGCTTTTGCATTCGGGGCAGACTCGTGGTTTTTCCTCCTTGTTTTTTGGGATCCATTCGTGTCCGCATCGTTCACATTTGAACCCGTCTACTGTTATCTTGATATTTGCCATACGTATAGGGTATACTCTTTTCTACTATATAAATTTTAACTGTATTAGTTTGATAGTAAAGTATATATACCATCAAAATATATACTTTCACACTAACATATTTAAAACGTAAAGCCAAGGGAAGGTTTGAGACTCCCCCTTGGCAGGAAACATCTGAATGCCGCGAAGCAAACAAGACATCTCCTACCCACAGATTGAAAAGGAGATATATAACACATTTGCAAAACTCAAAGAACAGAAAAATATCAAGATAGCAGACCTTCTCAAAGAACTCAATATAAAGTCACTCTGCCAACAAAACTACAGGAAGATCAAGTTCCCCTACGAATCACTCTTCAAGCTCATTCTATTCCAGCGGTTGAAAGGAATAAAGTTCCATACCAAACTAACAAAATACCTTAGAAGAAATCCCTCTGATAAATTCAAGCTCGGATTCAGCGAAACGCCAGACAGGACGCAGGTCGGGTATTTCACTAATCATATATTAGATAATGATAGCAAGGAACTCATTGAGTTCATCGCTAAGAAGATTGAGGAGATATCAGAGAAATTCGGTATAACATTTGATACCAAGACATTGAAACCAGAAAGGCCTTCCAAGGACACACAGGAAAGAAATCAGCGTCTACAACGGAGTGAGAAGACAAGGGACGTCTGCCGACTCTTCAGACGGAGGATATCCCCGTTCATCAACTTCCATCAGCACCATAATGTTGTTTACCAGAAACAGGATCTAATCAACCTCTTGGTTCATCTTGGATTGTCGCAAGATTTCGCGGAGAACGGAAGCAAGGTTTTCAAAGAGCAACATAAGAGTCCATCTGGGAAGACTCTGCTATATCATCTGCGGAAATACTCAGATATCAAAGAACTCCAGACAATGTATACAACAGTCTTTGAAATCATCTGGGAGATGGCACGGCAAGCCAACCTCTTCGACATCAGGAAGAGATATGACGTCGCCATCGACTACACCGAATGGTTCTACTACGGGAGCAGGAACACGCCGATGACTGTTGGTAAACAGCCAGAGCGAGGGACATCCAGCTGCTACAAGTTCGCCACCATCAACATCGTGGAATCAGGGAAACGGTTCACACTGCTTGCGCTGCCTGTCACAAACCTTGATAGCAAAGAGTCAATCCTCTCAAAACTGCTTTCATATGCGCTACAGAGAATCAAGATAAGCCACGTGTTCATTGACCGAGGGTTCTTTGACTCGCAATCCCTCGCCACGATCGATAAGTTCCATTTACCGTATCTGATGCCAGCAATCCACAACTTCTCAGTGAAAAGAACGATGGAACTCTCACCAGCTCCCTCAATCATCAAAGGATTCACCTTGAATAACTATCCGTTGAACCTGGTTATCGTGGAAGATACAGACAACAAAGGGGAGAAGGTTAAGCGGGTGTTTGCGACCAACATGGATTTCGACGAAAAAGAAGTGGATCTCGCTGAACGGCTGCTTATGTTGTATTCTAAAAGATGGGGCATAGAGACAAGCTACAGGGTGAAGAAACACTCCTACAGGCCAAAGACCACATCGAAGAACTACATCATACGATTATTCTATTTCCTGTTCTCAGTGTTGCTGTATAACCTCTGGATTCTTGCGGATATCCTCATCTGGCTGCATCTGCATGGAGATGTCGGTGAAACGCACCTGGTGACATCGAAATACTTCGGCACTATTCTCATCGCCATCGACCCAGGAGGAGGACAATAATGTTTTTTCTAGGGTTGTTTGTTCTTTTCCTTTAGTTTGAATCATGTTGTTATTGAATTTTTTTGTCTAGTTGCCAACATGTTTTGTCTGTTTTTGCCAGTTTTACAATAGAATCAGGCGGTAGATCTGGCTCGGAAAATGGATTTTAGGTCTGTTTCAGAAACCAGGGATTCTACTTTAGCAACTACTGGATGAAGGTTGCAGGTATCGCATTGATAAACGAATGAGCTATTGAAACAGAGAGG
>CAZQSR010000039.1:0-17865 GCA_964596145.1 uncultured Ignavibacteriaceae bacterium | reverse complement strand
GTGAAGTAAATTCTTCCAGATGTAAATATTTTAATCCAAACTCAACAACAGCAAGAGCACCAAATGTCCAGAGTGCAGTTTTCCATAGATGTTTTTTGATTATGTGACCGTAAACGTGTTCTTTCAAATAATGTTTAATGCCAACTTCTTTAGGGTGAATTATCATCTCTTTGCAATTATCACAAGTTGGAATCTTATACTTTTTAATTATAATATCAATTAACCATCCACTAAATATTCCAATCATGAAAAGAATAGCAAAAAGTATTATCGCTTGTTTAGGAAACATTGCAAGCATTACGAAGGCTTCGTCGCCAGAAACAGAAACCATTGCACCCGCAAGCGCACCAAAGCTAATTAATCCATGAATGTAAAGAGAAACATTTGTAAATCCACCAATGCAGCCGGGAACAGTTCCTATTAATGGTGCAAGTACATATTGTTTAAACTTTCTTGCATTAATAAAAAATGATTCAAGTTTATTTTTTGTAGCTACATTAATTACATCAACAATAATCATCATTGCCGCAACAAGCAAAGTTATCTGAAAAGACTCTTTTGCTATTTTTAATGCAATATCCATTTATTTATAAGTTTTTATTATTTTTAGTCATTGGATGATTATTCGCGATTTTAGATGCAATCACGAAAGATTTTTTATTTAATACTCATAATAAAATCGCTTATTTTTCCCGAATACATTGTTCCCGAACATAGACTCATTACAACACATCTTTGAGTTGCTTCAAAAACAATTTTATTTTTTAGGACTATCTGCGCCTTAAAAACAAATACACCATGTGAAAGCTTTTCTAAATACATAATACCGTGTGGTTTATCAAACAACTTGATTTGTTTTTTATATTTGACTTCAGTTGAAATTACGACAACATAAAAATTATTTTCTAATAATTTTTCCAATGGACAAATTGCAGAAAATAATTTATTGCGTAAATCTTCTAGCCATCTTATAAAGACAATATTGTTAACATGCCCAGCAATATCAATATCGTAAGTATTTATCTCAATTTTTCTTTCAATTCTAATTTTAGATAAATCAATGTTCATGATTATTATGGTAACAAAATAGCGGCTGAAAGAACAGTTGTCCACATACCTGTTTTGTCTCCCTCGGCAGATTGCGTAATATTAAAAGTTTTAACAATTTTTCCAGACATCTTGAACACCTGTTCTCTTTCATTCCAATCTGTTTGTGAATCAAATTCAACACCTAAAGTTGTTGCAAGCATTTGGGCTGCCAGATCTTCTGCATAATCTCCAGCTATCTTTTCTTTTACACCAAAGGGATGATATTCGGAAAGATAACCATGATGCTTACCATTCGCCGGAATTGCAACCCCAACAGATGCAGCAATTAAACGGTTTGGTTCATTGGTTGAATTTCTTGCCATTACAGCAAAAGTTATTTGTCCCGGCTCGATTTTTTTTAGACCCTTTTGTTTAGGAATTATTTTGCATCCAGGTGGAAATATGCTGCTGACCATAACCAAATTGCACATTTCAATACCAGCGTTTCTTAAAGCAGCTTCAAAAGAAGTAAGATAATCTTTATGCCTGCCAACACCTTTGGTAAAAAATATTTTTGTTGGAACGTACAATTTTCCCTCCTTTTTATTTTGATATGAAATTATTTATAGCTTCTTTAACTTTCATTGTTCCTTTCAAACCATCAACTATTTTAATACCGCTTCTCAAAAGAACAGCTTCAGCTTTATCTCCGACATGGCCTGTAAGTAAAACTTCAGCACATTTATTTATAATCATTTCTGCTGCTTTAGGACCTGCGCCGCTTTGCATTTGTTCACCAAGATTTGATACTGCTTCAAACTTCATTGTTTCAGAATCAACAATTAAAAAATATTGACAACGTCCAAATTGCTCACTTACTAGAGCATCCATTGAACCGCCTGTTGATGTTACAGCAATTTTCATATTATTTCTTCCTTTATTTTTGTTGTTAATAAATTAATTTTTTCCCAGATTTCTTTTATCTGCATTTTTATATCAGAGTTATAATCAATTATTGTTTTTCCTTCTTGAAGTGAATGAACAAAATCCTGATTAAATGGAATCATACCTAATATTTGTGTATGTTTTTCTTTCGCAAAGTTTATTATTTCTTGTGTAATATTTTCATTCAAATCATATTTGTTTATAATAACACAATGTTTGAATTTAAATGTATTCAAAAGTTCGATTAATCTTTTTAAATCATGCAAGCCAGAAAGCGTTGGTTCAGCAATTAATATTACATAATCAGAACCGGCAAGACTTGCGTTTACAGGACAACCTATACCCGGAGGCCCATCAATTATTATCCATTCTGTTTTGTCTGTAATATTTTTTGTGGCTTCTTTCTTAATTTCACTAACAAGTTTACCAGAATTTCCTTCACCGGGATTTAGTTTTGCATAATAGAAAAATGATTCATCCTCTAATTTCCCCTTGAAAAAAAATCCAGCGGTATTTAATTGAAAATTAATTGCGTTTTTGGGGCAAGCTTTTACACAAAAACCACAACCCTCACAACTGATTGGATCGACGATAAAATTCTTAATTGCATCAAATCTGCAAACTTCTTCACATAAGCCACACATATCACACAAATTCAAATCAATCATTGCTTTGCTTCCACCAATAAATCGACTTTCTTCATCAATAATAGGTTTGAGTAATAAATATAAATTAGCGGCATCGACATCGCAATCTATAACAATTTTGTTTTTTGCTAATTTCGCAAAAGATGCTGTCAAAGTTGTTTTCCCAGTTCCACCTTTACCACTTAGAATTACAATTTGACGATATTTATTTTGATTCATAATAATTTTTTAAATTAAACTAATGAAATTATATGCTCACTCATTTTTTTAAATTTATCTAAAATTTCTCTTGATATAAAAATCGGAATATTACCGTTTGAATAAGCAACGGCAAAATTTTTATCAAAAGGAATTCTTATTAAAACTTCAATCTCTTCTTCTTCAATATATTTTTCTAATTCTTCGAATTGTTTTTCATATTTGTTAATTACAATTCCAAATGGAATTTTCAAAATTCGCAAGACATCAACTGCAAGCTTTAAATCATGTAATCCAAAGGGGGTTGATTCAGTAACGAGGATGCAATAATCTGAATCCCTGACCGCCTCAACCATTGAACAAGAAGTTCCCGGCGGCGAATCAATAATATTTATGTCTTCTTTCCTGATGTTTGATTTAACCTCTTTGATAAGGGGTGTTGCGGCAGCTTCTCCAACGTTCAATATACCATCGATAAATTTAAGTTTGTTTTTTATTGAAGAAAATCCTTTGCGTATACGTCCAATTATTTTGGGTTCTTCTGTAATTGCTTTTTGTGGACAGAAATATGTGCAGGCTCCACACCCGTGACATAGTTCGTCAAAAAGAATAATTTCATCTTTCAAATTTAGAAGAGCATGAAACTCGCAAACAATTACGCATTTATTACAAAAATTGCATTGATTGTAATCAATTTTGGGTAGTATTTTTTTGGAAGAAGTTTCTTCATAAAAATTCGGTTTTAGAAGAATATGCCCATTGGGTTCTTCAACATCACAATCAATGTAAACGCTGTCAGGAATAACGGAGGCAAGACTAACAGCAATAGTGGTTTTTCCAGTTCCTCCTTTTCCGGATGCAATTGAAATTTTAATAACTATCCTTTAATTACAATTATGTTCATATCCATGGTCGTGGGAACAAGCTTGATAGCCGGATAATTTACCAATAAGAAATTGGTTTAAGGCCTCTTTATATAGAAGTCCGGGGGCTGTTATTACATCAATTCCAAATGATAAAAAATTAGATACAGCTTTTTGTCCCATCCCTCCTGCAACAATAGTTTGCACATTGTATTGTTTTACATAACCCGGTAATTGACAAGTTCCCCCATGTTCGCCTGCAAGCGGGTTAAAAAACGATTCTGTTTTTATTATGTTTTTATTTTCATCGAGTTCACAAACATTAAACTTTGAGCATCTTCCAAAATGCTCAGCAATCCTTTCTTCATTACCATTTTCTTCTATTGCAAATGCAATCCTGTAATTCATTTTTATTTTTCCTTTATATTTCTTTAAAAAATTAATTATTTTAAGATAATGGGAATCTCCCTTGTATCAATTATCTTTATAATGATTTTATTGTAGGTGATATTAATTTAAATTTTTATTGAAAGTTATTTCCGGCCATGTCTTCTTCTGTTTCCCCTGCCGCAACCATTGTCTTCTCCCCATCTAAAGCGGTGAGCTTGACCTTTACCTTTACCTTGCATTACTTCTCTATTATTGATTTCACCATTAATAATATTTTTATCTTCAGTTTTAGTTTCTGAATAATTTTTATTGGTTTCAGTTTGTTTGTTCCAACAACGACCTCTTCTTCTTCCTGTCATTGTGCCTTGGCCCAGAGGACCTGTTCCATCAAAGTTCGGCATAATTATCTCCTTTATTATTGTTTCATTATTTCTAAAAATTTAATCATACGCTAACCGTATTCTCTTTTCTTTTAATGTTGGTTTTAATAATTCATCCCATTTTTTCGTTTTCCAGGTATTCAATTTTGAGTGAGTGAGGTAATACTTTTCTGGAATGGGATGTGTGCCAACCACCACTTTTAATCCATATTTTGTTTCAATGAAATTTTTAAATTCTTTTATGTACGGACAAGGTGGATAACCAACTACCATTCCGGTTGCCAGGTGAATTACTTCAGCTCCGTTTTTCTTTAATTCTTGGGGCGCATATTCAATATTTCCACCGGGACATCCGCCGCAGCTTGTATATCCGATAAGTTCAACATCTTTGTCTCGATAAATATCAAAAGCACCGACTCTCTCTTTAATGGCTCTGAAACATTTTCCACCCGCACAACTTTTATATCTATCACAGATAATTATTCCTATTTTAACTTTTTCTTTCATTTGGATTTCCTATTTTGTTTCAGCTATTACAAAATATTTTTTATTCGAAAAAATCTGTTCGCCAATTAGATTATTTGAAAGCATTTCTCTTAAATTTTCAATTTTATTGTTAGCATTTGCAAATGCCGTCACCGCGTCTTTGTCGACCGGGTGAACTTTTAGTAGTCCGACTAGTTCATTTTCGAAATCGTTTGTAATAAAAAACTCTTCTTGTTCCGGACAACAAAGTTTACATGAGTTATTAATGTTAGCTGTAATTATTTGTGATAGCTTTTTAAGAGTTTCTTCCTCGGGACTTATAGCATAATCTTCAGCCGGGGGATAAATTGGAGTTAAAAAATAAGCTGTTTTAATTTTTATTGAATTTAAAAATTTTGCCAGTTGAGTTACTTCTTCTTCGTTATCATTTATGTCCTTTAGAAAGGTTGTAGCCGTAGTTAATGTTCCTTTAAATTTTTTAGAAAATTGTTTTATGCCATTCAGAATTAAATCGTAGTTTAATCTTTCGTGCGGTCTATTAATTTTTAACCAGGTGTTTACGTTTACAGTATCAATTTTTACTGATATATAATCGGCGTATAATAAATTTTCCTGTATGTTTTCATTCCACAATAACGATGCATTAGTAAAAACAGCTATTTTGTGGTCAAATTCTCTGAGAAGTTGAATTTCTTGAGAAAGACTTGTGTCAAGAGCTGGTTCACCGCTTCCGGCAAACAAAATGCAATCAATCTTTTTTCCGCTTTTGTTTATTTCATCAAGCTTCTTTTTTACAGAGATGAATAATTCATATGGGGACAAACAATTGCTCCTACAAACAGAACAACAGGTCGTTTTACCACCCGGACAATATATACAATTATACGAACATAAATTTGGTTTTATATTGTTAACTCCAATCACTAAACCAAGCCTTCTTGAACGAATAGGACCATATACTATTTTACATCGAAGTGATGGGTCTAAAAGAATGCTTTTTTCTAAATAAAGACAAAGTAATTCAACTTTTTTACTTAACCAATGGCTTATTTTATTTTTCATTATTACAGCTCATTTTACAAAATAATAATAATCTAAATGCATGCCAAAGCTATTCTGCTATTCTATTTCAAAATGAAGACCATTTTTTTAGATTGCTTGCAATTATGCATTAATAATTGCAATAAGATTGCATTAATGCACTGTTCTTTGTATTGTTGCAATATATTTTTTGGAAAACAATATGGCTGATGTACAACAAATTATTGATAAAAATAAAGAATCACTTATTGTCCCTGATGGTATTGTGGTAATTGGTAAAGATGAAAATATAATTGTTTTTAATGAGGCAGCATCGAGGATAACAGGGTTTTCTGAAGATGAAGTAATAGGGCAGAATTTTGAATTTCTATTATTAAAAAATTATGAAGAAAGAAAGACAATTAGAAAATCACTGGAAGAAAATTTGTCTTTGAATAACCTTTCGTTTAATATTACGGATAAAAAAGGAAACATTAAAAATGTTCTTGCCTCACTTTCTCCAATCAGAAGAGAAAATAACGTCCTTAGTGTAGTGTTTGTGTTTAGAGATACCAGAGAAATGCTTTCTCTTGCTGAGGAAATTCAATTAAAAACAATGGAGTTAATTGATCAGAAAAATAAACTTGATGCAATTTTTAACAGCAACATAGAGGGGACTTTTACAATTAGCAACGATTGGGTAATTACATCATTTAATAATTCGGCAGAAAAAATAACTGGTTATAAAAAGTTTGAGGCTATTGGAAAAAAATGTTGGGAAATATTCAATTCAGCATTGTGTCAAAATGGCTGCCATATGGAACATACTCTTCAAAATGGAAAAGCAATGTTAGGGAATGAATTAGAGATCATTCATAAAAGTGGTAAAAAAGTACCGATAAAAGTAAATTCAAACATCCTGACAAATAATAAAAATGAAAAGATAGGAGCAATAGAGACGTTTCTTGATATTTCCGAATTAAAAAATTTATCAGCACACCTTCACGACTTTTTTAAGTATGAAAATATTGTTGGAAGGAATAAAGAAATCAGACAGATTATTTCTGTTCTTGAAAGTGTTTCTCAAACTGATAGTACCGTTTTAATTACAGGAGAAAGTGGGACGGGAAAGGAATTAGCAGCTCGAGCTATTCATCTCAATAGTTCTAGAAAAACAGAACCTTTTATTGCAGTCAATTGCAGCGCGTTTGTTGAAACTCTTATTGAAAGCGAGTTATTTGGTCATGAAAAAGGAGCTTTTACTGGAGCAATAAAAACAAAGATTGGAAAATTTGAACTTTCTCAAGGCGGGACTATATTTCTTGATGAAATTGGAGATCTTTCAATTGCAGTTCAAACAAAACTGCTAAGAGTTTTAGAAACCCGGGAATTTGAAAGGGTTGGCGGGAACAAAATAATTAAAATAAATTCCAGAATTATTGCCGCTACAAATAAAAATCTTTTAAAAGAAATAGCAGAAGGAAAATTTCGCGAAGATTTGTTTTATAGAATTAATGTTATTAACATTCATCTCCCGCCATTACGGGAAAGAATGGATGATTTACCTTTGATAATAAATCACTTCATTGAATCTTTTAATCAAAAATTTAATAAAAAAATTAGACAATTTTCATCATCTGCTTTTAATGTATTAATGAGTTATGATTGGCCTGGAAATATAAGAGAGTTAGAAAATGTGATTGAGCATTGTTTTGTTTTATGCGAAGGCGAAATTATTCAGAATGCCTGCCTGCCTAAGAGGTTACTTGAATCTAAAACAAATACAAATATAAAGGTCAATTCAAAAGAGATAAGTAGTTTTAAAAGTATGGAAAGAGATATAATAATATCTGTTCTAGAAAAAAATAATGGTAACCGAAATAAATCCGCAAAAGATTTACAGATAAATCCTTCAACTTTATGGAGGAGAATGAAAAGACTTGGGATTACTGTAAAGAAATAAAAAAGCCGGCTTGAACCGGCTCTTTTATTTTAACATCCACCAATTACTCGTTTTTGTTCTTTCTTTACTGGTCCGGTTGATTTATTGTTTTGAATTAAAACAGGTATAACAACTTTTGCCTTAGAACGAAAACGATTTTGATATACTTCATCAATATTTTTAGGGTCTTCAATCGGTTGATAATTTAATATTTGTTCTCTAAGTGAATTTAATCCACCTTTAAGAATTTTAATCCTTTTATAACCAAGCTCGTTTGCAATAATTGCCATTTTTCTTTCAGTTAACTCATCGTTTGCAACAAAAACGTTTATTCTTTTCTTCAATCTTAACAGTTGACTTGGTTCTTTTTCGAACAGATTATCAAGAGTGAACAAAGTCGACTTTGGTAAACTCTCTTTTGAAAATTCTTTTTCAGGTCTGAAGTCAATTATCTGAAATTTATTATCAGTTTCATCTATCAGACGATAAGCAAATTCATCAACTGTCATTGTTTCGAGAGGATAAGATTTAACAAAGTCAATGTTTTCAACCAATTGTGTAAGCGACTCTTTCTTCTCTGGAAAAATAAAAGCGGAAATTACAAGCATTAATCCAATTGCAGACAAACCAATGTAATAAGGTGTAAATCGAATAACCGGTTTATCTACTTTATTAACTTTGTTTTCAATAATTGAAGTAACCCAGAAAGCAGTTAAAGCCATTGAAACCATTAAAAATGCAAAAATATTTTGTGACATTCCAAGTGTTTCAAAAAGCCTTGGACTTCCTAAATTTGCTGCTTTATATAAAGGCTCAAAAACAGGGTAACCTTCTGCAAAAATTAAAACACCAAAGAATGCACCAACTATAAATAACATTGCATCAATTTTTCCAATAGCGGCAGCACATACACTCGTACCGGGACAAAATCCTCCAAGTATAAATCCAAGTCCCATAATTATTCCTCCAATAATTGCTGACCAGAGGAATGTTGGATTAATATAAACAAGACTCATATCGAGCAATCCATAATGTGCAAAAATCATTACACCAATCATTGCAACAATTCCTGCAGTAAAGAAAACTCTTAGCACAGTAAAATCGTAGCCATAAAACAATCCTACAAGTTTTTTTGAAGTTGAAAATCCGGCTTGTTCTAAAATTGCACCGAACAAAACTCCAATTACTAATGCAACAATAAAATTTAAATTGTTGCTGATGATATCCGGAACCAAAGGACCCATTTCAAAATCTCCTTATTAAATCCACATTTTTCTGAAGAAGTAAGCGAAAGCATAAGCGCCGGCGAATATTGCAAACATTGTAATAATTCCACCGGTTGACATTACTGCCAGTCCACTTAATGCGGCGCCGCTTGTACAACCACGACCAAGCTGAGAACCAATTCCCCAGAGCAAACCGCCAATTAATGCTCCTGCAACTCTAATCTTTGTAGTTGAACGAGGACCTTTTTCAAACTTAAAGTTCAACCTGTTTGAAATTAGTCCGGACAAAAATGCACCAATTAAAACTCCTGTAACCTCGAACACAAGCCAGTTCATTAATGGACTTGTACCTGAATGTTCTTTGCTATATTCCTGGTAAAATTTTGTTTCTGAAGCGTGTGTTGGTGCAACTTTTTCAACAACAGTTACAGCATAACTTTTAATTGCTCCGCTTGCACCAAGACCTCTGCCGGTAATATATATTGTTGCAAGAAGTAAAAGTCCAAGTAATACTCCCGCCAGGTATGGATTCATATATTTAGTATCTTGCATAAAGTCCTTTAATCTGAATTTTGTGTTGATAAATTTTTGTCATCATTTTTTTCTTCTTGATGATGTTCATCTTCCAGTTCTTCATAACCGGTTAACATTGCTTTTAAGTTTGATGTTAAGGTTTCTCCGGTTGTTATTAAGTAAAGATGTGTTACAATAAAAATTACAAGAAGAATAGCAGCAATAGTGTGAAATATAGCAATTACTTCAAGCGATTGAATGTTGATAGCTTCAACTCCTTGTTTGCTGGGATAGCGATAGAACATATAAAGTAAACCAGAAGTAACACTTAAAGGAATTACCAGAATCTTCAAACCAAAGTAAGTTAGTTTTTGTAATGGATTAAGTTTACTTAATACAGTTTTTTTTGTCGGGTGCGGTGCATTACGGAAGATACCGAATATGTAATAATCCAGTTGTGCTTTAATGTTTTTGAAAGTGGGAATGTACTGTTTGTATTCACCAGTTGTTAAGTGCCAGAAAATTGCAAACACAATTAAAGCAATTAATAAATATGCGGTAATATTATGATATCTAACAGCTTCTCGATAACCAAAAAAAGTATATGTGCCGTGAATCTCGAATCCGGTGAAAGCAAGAAAGAAAATAAGTATCGCTTGCATCCAGTGCCAGAATCGTTCAAAGCTTTTGTATATATAGACCTGTTTCTTGCTCATTTTGAAGCTCCATTTTTAATTTTTCTGTAAGAATAAAACCGTATAGAAGCGTGAATAAATATTCCTATTAAGGTTAAAATTAATAACCACTTTCCTCCTGAATCAACCAGAGAAGAATAATCTCTTCCAGGCAAATAAAAATCATTTAAACCTGCAAGACGTGAATTTTCGCGTGTGTGACATTCGTTGCATTGAACAGTGTTTTCTTTACTTGCGACCATATGATTTAGCGGCCAGTACATTTCAGTTTTTATAAAAGAAATTTTTCCACTGAATGGTAAGCCGACATCTTTCATTCCTACCTGTGCAGCGGTTAACCAGTTAAAATCTTTCCAGAAGGCGCCCTCACCAGCTTTATCTGAATATAATTTTGGTTGAATTAAAATTCTGTTTACAGGATCGTAAGGTTGATTTGCTATGTGAATTTTTACGGGAATAATTTTAGAATCATCATCATTGTGAGAACCATGTAATTGATTTAATACAAGCGGTTTGGTGGTGTCCTGTATTTTATCTCCTTCAAGATAATGAGAAGCTGTTCCATTAAACCAGATATAATCGGGTTTTACATTTCTTGCCCATACAAAACTTCCTTTAATTGATAAATAAGTGTGGTTTCCAAGACTATCATCTTCTTCGTAAGGTTCACCGTTTTTTAATTTTCCTGCAGTCGACCAATCCCAGTACATTTTTGTCGAGTTACCTTTTGCGTAAGTTGGTATATGGCAGGTTTGACAGGCAACTTTTAAAGAATGTTCATTGATGATGTCATCTTTGTGAGGAACATCCGTATGACATTGCTCGCAATTGTTACGATTGTGGTTCATTGATGAAAGCGAATACAATTTGCCGGAAATATTATGCTGTTCGGTTGTGTGGCAATCAATACATTTTAAGTTAGCTCCATCAACAGCCATATGAATGTCAATATCTTTTGAAGGTTCAAACTGTGTCATTTCAAGGTCACCGTGTTTAACTCCATTACCGCCGCCGCCAAAGAAATGACAAACTCCGCAGTTGCTTCTTTTGGGCTTTCCAACACTCTGAGCAATCAGGTTGAAGTTAAGAGTCATTTCCGGAGCTCCGCCTTGTTCGCTTGCTTTAGCATATGTTTCGGAGTTATCGTGACAAACAAGACAATCAATATTCAACGAATCGGTAAAAACAGTTTTGTTTTTATCCATACCAAATCCAATATGACACTTGGCGCAACTTTTTTCATTTCCCTGCGTTCCAATACAGAAGTTATTTATAGCATTTCCTTTTCCAAGATAAATAACTCCGCGGTTTTGTACATATTCTTCACGTTCCCAGTTCCAGTGATTAGAATTCATGACCTGATGAGCCGTCATATTATGACATGATTCGCAGGCCTTGGTAACTTGCTGTGGTGTAGTAAATTTTTGTTGCAGAACAGTAAATCTGCTATGATCAACTTTGGGTTTTTCCTTCTTGGAATATTTTTCTTTAAGTTTCATTATTCCCGATGGATCAATTTCCTTTTGTGAAAGAGATCCAATGGCAATAATAATCAGCAATCCAATAAAAGCAAGGATTACAATTACTTTCTTCATAATATTTCTCTATTGTTTAAGTTGTACATTGTTTTATAGTATAAACCTTTATTCTTCTACCCATTTTTTGAATACACTAACGAGAATGTTAAGCGAAGAATAAATATTTTTGATTTCGGTTTGTTTTACATTTTTTAAAATATCTTTGTGCAAGTTTATATAGTTCGATTGTAGGTTTTTAATAAGAGGAATAGCTTTGGGCAATAATTTGACAATCTGGTTGCGTTTATCTGTTTCATCGGGAATTCGCGAAAGAAGTTTTTTGGCTTCCAAAGACTGTAAAATATGAGTAACCCGTCCAGGGCTTAGTTTTAATTTTTCACGTAAGTTTTTAATGGATATAACATCCTGAAATGTAAACAATTTAAGAAATTTCACCTCTGTAGGTGAAAGATGAAAACTTGCAGCAAAATACTCTTCTTTAATATTGCAATAACGTGTAAGCTCGCAGATTAACTCTGCAAACTCATGATATTTTTTTTCTTTTTTGGGCATAGGTCAGAAATCTAAATTATTTTATACCCTAAAATATTATAAAGAATCAAATCAACAAAATGAATTGTTCTTATACTGTAGATGAAAATTTAGAAAAAGAATTTAATTTAACAGACAGATAAATCAATTTACGTTATAAAGCAAATATATTCCCCCAAGGATAACAAGCACGCCACATATTTTTTTTATCCATATTATAGTTTTAGATTCGTCTGACCAGTTTAAGTATTTTTGTACTTGATTGGTAAGTGTTCCAGCGGCAACAATTACAGAACAATGACCAAAACCAAATGATAGGAGCAGTAATGCAGCTGAAATAAAATTTGTCTTTGCAGTTTGAAACACCACACCAAGTACAGGAGCCATATAAGCGAATGTGCAAGGTCCAAGTGCAATGCCAAATAGCAAACCTAGAAGTAATGCAGCCAGCATCCCTTTTGATTTAGTTTGTTTTAATGCATTTCTATTCCAATCGATTTTAATTACATCTAATAGATAAAGACCTACTAAAAAGAAAATTCCTGCGACAAGATAATTTCCAATAGAACCAACATCACCCATTAATCTTCCAAGTGCTGCTGTTATTATTCCGATGGCAGTAATTGTAATTAATATTCCAACAGAAAAAATCAGTGAAATATTAAATGTTCTGCCAAGAGAAATCCTGCCTTGTGAGCTTATATATCCCACAACAAGCGGAATGCTGGATAGATGACAGGGAGATAAAAGAATAGATAAAACTCCCCATCCAAAAGAGGCAAGTAATGCAATCCAATAATTTTGATAAAGAGCGTTACTTAAAGCGGTGAAAATTTCTTCAATCATTATTTTCTTTTAATAATCCCGGTTTTATTCAGCAATAGTTTTCAACCCTTTTTTTTGTAATAGTTTATCGATTTCGGCTTCAGGATAAAATCCTTCGTGCCTGAAAAATTCTTTTCCTGTTTCATCTAAAAAAACTTGTGTGGGAATAAGTTGAATACCATATTTTTTAGCGGGCTTATCATCTTTCCATACATCGTAAAAAATTACTTTTATTTGACTTCCATATTTTTTTTCAATTGATTTTAATATTGGTTGCATCTGTTTGCATGGAATACATTTATCCGAACCAAGTTCTATAAAGGTGACTTTGGGTTTAATCTGATTGTTGTTTTGAGCGAATGAATACGAAAATAAAAGAACTGTAAAAATTGTAATAAAACACCGCATTAATTTCATAATTAATTTTCCTTTAACCATTGAAGAATTTGTTCATCTTTTGGAATTATTCCATAACTTTTTACCTGTTCATTGATAACCAACCCCGGCGTCATCATTATTCCATAAGCCATCATTTCTTGTATATCGGTAACTTTTTCTATAGTTGCACTAATATTGTTTAATGCCACAATTTCTTTTACTTTGTTTTCAAGATTCTGGCATTTTTTACAGCCGGTACCGAGTATTTTAACTGCTATCATTTTATTCTCCGTTAAAAAAAATTAATAAATTATTAAATAAATTTTCATCTCTTTCAAATCTTTTAATTTCATTATTATTTGAGTCTGCAATAATAGCCACGGGGATATATCCTATTCCATATTCTGACATTAATTCAAAATTACCAAAGCAGTCAATGGTTGCATACTCAAATTTATTAAAATTATTCTTATAAAGTTTTTGAATTTCAGATTCTTGCTGGTAACACATGTCTAAAGTGCATTCACACGACATTGAGGTTGAAAAGAATATTATTTTCATTTTTGTTGATTTTATTACTTTCTTATAAAAATAATTACCTGCAATGGAATTGAATTTACTGTTAACGTTTCTAAATATTTTTTTTAATGAATCAACTTCAATGCGCTTTTTAAATGCAATATTAAAAGTTTTGAAGCTGTTAAATAATTCATTTACTTTGATTATATAATCAACATCTTGTTTTTTATTTTCTTCAAGATTTTCTGTTTTATTTATACTGTAGATTAATTTATTAAGTCTTGATATATCGCTTTTCCGTGGTAATTTATTATTATTTAGTTCAATATTTATTTCTGAAATGATAGTGCGCATTCGTTCATATAAAGCAGAAGAATAATTCTCAACACAGAAGATAAAAATGAGTATGATACAAAGGGTTTTCATATTTGGTTTTCTTGACTTTTTTAAAATATCCAACCGTAAATTATGCCTGTTATTGTTGCCATAATTATTACAAGTGAAACATAGACTACCGTTTTTTGAGTGCCGATTACACTTCTTATGACAAGCATATTGGGTAATGATAAAGCAGGACCAGCAAGAAGTAAAGCAAGCGCCGGACCTTTTCCCATTCCATTTTTAATCAATCCTTGCAAAATTGGTATTTCAGTTAATGTTGCAAAATACATAAACGCTCCAGTAACAGAAGCAAAGAAATTTGAGAATAAAGAATTTCCTCCTACAAGTGTATATATCCAGTCTTTTGGTATTATTCCTCCATTTCCTTCGGCAGAACCGAGAAGAAATCCAGCAACTAAAACACCCGCACCGAGAAGAGGCATAATTTGTTTTGCAAATCCCCATGTCTCACCAAGCCATTGATTTGGTTCATCATCACTAAAAGTTAACGCAAGAGTTGTTGTAATTACGCCTACAACAAAAGGAATGGTGGGGGTGTGGTAAAAGAAATATGTTGTAATAATAACGGCAGCAGAACCAAAAATCACAAAGAGTTTTTTTACTTTTATTATGTAAATGAGAGAAAGGGCAAATCCTACTCCAAAGATGGATGTTATAAACCATTTGTTTGCAAACATAAAATGCCAAAAGCCTTCAGTTTCAGTTGAAGGTTTTCCCCAGTTTACAAAAACAAGGATTGCAACAAGAATAAAAAAATGAAGAGTTGTTTGCCAGATAGGTCTTGATTCCTCTGTTTCAGGTATAGCGACATTGTTAGCGTTTCTTTCTTTTTCTTCTTTACGATAAATGAAAGACATAACTAATCCAATTAGGATACTGAAGGAAACGGCACCTATAACACGGGCAATACCAAGTTCAAATCCAAGTATTCTTGCTGTTAAAATTATAGCAAGAATATTTATCGCCGGACCTGAATAAAGAAACGCTATTGCCGGACCCAGCCCAGCTCCTCTTTTATGTATTGATGAAAACAATGGCAAAACAGTACAGGAACAAACAGCTAGAATTGTCCCGCTTGTTGCAGCAACTGTATATGCAACCCATTTTTTTGCTTTTCCACCAAGATATTTAATAACAGCAGCCTGACTTATAAACACTGCAATCGTACCAGCGATAAAAAAAGCAGGTACAAGGCAAAGCAAAACATGTTCTTGTGCATACCATTTTGCAAGTGTAAATGCATCAATAATTGCATTTTTAAATTTTTCTGTTTCAATGGGCATAAAGTATGCAAGCAGAAAAAATCCTGAAACCCACAAAAATGACTTATATTGTTCTTTCCAGTTCATAATAAAATTTACTTCTTTCCTTTTATAGTTATGCTGAAAATACCCACGCTATTTTTCTTAAATTGTTTTAATTCATCTGATGAAAGATATTTGCGCAAAATATCTTCTGGTAAATTAATTTCTTTTGATTTTAATATTTCGACATTATTAAAACCAGTTTTGAAAATTATATTTAAGTAATCATCTTTTTTTAGTGCACCAGAGACACAACCTGTGTATAACTCGGCTGATTTTTTAAATTCTTCCGGCAAGTCTCCATTTAATACTATGTCAGAAATACAAAAATGAGCCCCGGATTTAAGCACTCTTATAATTTCCTTAAATGCTTTTTCTTTATCGGGAATAAGATTAAGGACACAATTGCTTATTACAACATCTATTGAATTATCCTCAACTGGCAGCGATTCAATTTCTCCAAGTCGAAATTCAATATTATCAAAATCGGTCAGTGATT
This sequence comes from uncultured Ignavibacteriaceae bacterium, assembly GCA_964596145.1. Classification (GTDB taxonomy): domain Bacteria; phylum Bacteroidota; class Ignavibacteria; order Ignavibacteriales; family Ignavibacteriaceae; genus CAZHVS01. Next base: position 1,535 of record CAZQSR010000039.1, on the reverse strand, counting down.
TATTATTCTTTGCTTTCTCAATCATTTCAACGGTCATATCAATGCCGATAACTTTTCCTTTTTCTCCAACAATAGAACGAGCAATAAAAACGTCATTGCCGGCACCACAACCAAGATCTAAAACTATATCTCCTTCTTTGATTCCAGCAACTTCAGTTGGCAAACCACAACCCAAACCAAGATCCGCATCGGGTACATACCCGTTTAAATTTTTATAATCATCTCCTATCATAATAAATTCAACGCTTGAGGAATTGCTGCAACAGGAGGTTGACGAATTACAGCACCCGGTAGATTTAGCAGTGAAAGCTATTTCTCCATATTTTTCTTTAACAATGTCCTTAAGCTTATTTTCAATTTTCATTCTTAACCTCGCAGATTAATAAATTTTAAACAAAGATTTTTTTCTTAAACCAGAGGGCAACATTGACCAGACTAATTAATACTGGTACTTCCACCAGCGGACCAATAACAGCAGCAAAAGCTTCACCTGAATTTATTCCAAATACAGCAATTGCAACTGCAATGGCAAGTTCAAAGTTGTTACTTGCCGCAGTAAAGGAGAGTGTTGCAGTTTTTGAATAATCAGCTCCAACTTTTTGTCCCATATAAAACGAAACAAAAAACATAATTACAAAATAGAGAACTAAAGGTATTGCTATTCTTATTACGTCAATTGGAATTTTTACAATGTATTCGCCTTTAAGAGAAAACATAACAACAATTGTAAATAGCAGAGCGATTAATGTGATAGGTGAAATCTTGGGAATAAATTTTTTTTCGTACCACTCTTTGCTTTTTAGTTTTAGTAGAGAGAAACGTGTAATCATACCAGCTATGAATGGTATGCCGAGGTAAACGAAAACTGATTCTGCTATTTGTCCTATTGTAATATTAACAGCAAATGTCTTTGATCCTAACCAAGAGGGAAAAACGGTTAAAAACACATAAGCATAAACAGAAAAAAATAAAACCTGAAAAATTGAATTAAAAGCAACCAGACCCGCTGCATATTCGGTGTCTCCTTTTGCAAGTTCATTCCAAACAATTACCATAGCAATGCATCTTGCAAGCCCAATTAAAATTAATCCCGCCATATATTCAGGATAATCCGGAAGAAAAATGATTGCGAGCAAGAACATAAGAATAGGTCCGATTATCCAGTTTTGAACAAGAGACAAAGTAAGTACTTTAACATTTTTGAAAACATCACCAAGCTCTTCGTATTTAACTTTGGCGAGCGGTGGGTACATCATTAAAATCAAACCAAATGCAATTGGAATATTCGTTGTTCCGCTCTGAAATGAATTCCAAAAATCAACAATTCCTGGAAACATATAACCAGAAAACACACCAATAAACATTGCAAGAAAAATCCAGAGCGTAAGATATCTGTCAAGAAATGATAGTTTTTTTGTTATAGCTTCCATAGTTTCTAATTCTTTAGTTTATTAAAAAGCGGTAATAATTTATTATTAAAAATATTTTCAATTTTCTCGTGGTCGTCTTCAAGTGGTTTCACGGGAATTAAGTCA
>CAZQSR010000038.1:9073-18721 GCA_964596145.1 uncultured Ignavibacteriaceae bacterium | reverse complement strand
TATTCCAAAATAATGTCGTTATTTGAATAGTATGGAACTATACTTACCAGCAATACAAGAATTGGAAAAAAAGAACCCTAAGACAGGAAGACTTATGAGAAACTTAATGGAAACAATATGGGGTTATATTGAAGAAGAAAAAGGAATGAGCCGAAGAGCAGTGGGAGGAAGAAGTAGAATGAGGAAAATAATGAAGCAAAACAGTATAAAAAACAAATAATTGTAAAATGACAAAATTAGAAGCAATAATATCAGGATATGGTTCACACAAAGCCCGTTGTATTTGGGCTGCATTTGTTTTGAGTGATCCAGAAACAGCAGAGGAAATAAACCTGCATTATTTTGGTGGATTTATTGGTGATTTTACAACACCTAGATTATGTATTGATATAATTAAAAAAGAATATAAAGCAAAGTTTAAGCGACTATCAAGATCATTCTTATCGAAATTAGTACAAGATATGATGCGAACAGATAACGAATTCTTAGATGATGATAATTTATTTGAGTTAACTGAGATTTTAGATGAAATTGATGATGAAAGATAGTTAAAAAAATTGCGGGTTAGAGCAGAGGTAGCGCAGCAGACTCATAATCTGCGAATGGGGGTTCGATTCCTCTGCCCGCAACAAAAACGCCAATAAAAAATTCACCAAAAAACCCCGAAAATACGCAAGTATTTTGGTAAATGCAAACCATCGGAACGCATCGGGGTACAAAAAAAAATAATTCAAAATTTACAACTATGATTAAACAAATTACTCTAACATTTCCAGGCTCGCAATTACCCCAAGTTCTTGAAAGTTTATTAAGTCTGCAAGATTTGAAAACAATGATGAAAGAAGAGAAATTGTCTTTGAAGATTCAGAACCTTGAAGGAGATAATAAAGACAAGGAATTTCAAGATCATTCAACTCATCGTATTCGTCGCGATGAAAGTACGATATACCATATTCAACATTTAACTCCTGAACAACTGAGAGGTATAGAAAAAAGGCACTATAATAACCACAAATAGCTTTTAGTTCCTTATCTCTCATTGGATATACAGCTTTAAAAGAAAATTCAAATTTGAATTTAGTTTTTACAACTTTTTTACTCATAGTTCTATATTTTTTTAGGTTTTTAACACAGCCCCGAAAATACGCAAGTATTTTGGTAAATGCAAACCATCGGAACGCATTGGGGCACAAAAAAAAATAATTCAAAATTTACAAAGATGGAAAAACATGCTAATCATTCTCAGGATACAAATTCAAACGTTCTTCTTCAAGAACCTGAAAATTTAAATCCGGACGGTCAAAATAAGGATTTTCAAGTCTTTGCTTTGCCTCCTGAATCTCAGCCTCTAATATCTTATTCATCACATGTTTCTCAGGAGAAGAGAGCTGAAGCATTGAATAGACATTTTCGATTTCATTGAGATAAAATTCAAAAAACAATCTATAATTTTCTTTGGCATACTTGGCTGGCTCCAAGCCTCTGATTAAAGCCCAAAAGATAGGTTTCATAGATTGTAATTTAGCAATATTATCAATAAGAAGTGCTTTTAATAAATCATCATTACTCATAGTTCTATATTTTTTTAGGTTTTTAACACAGCCCCGAAAATACGCAAGTATTTTGGTAAATGCAAACCATCGGAACGCATTGGGGCACAAAGAGGCGATAAAAATTGCCAAAAAACAACACACAGAAAGAACAGGAAGCGGTACGTGGCTGGCGGCACGCAGCAGGTGGTGCGAATACAAGCACCACCTTATAAAAAGAAAGGAAAAAAACAAACAAAAGTATATGGTAAACAAGGAGTATAAACTTTACGATGCAAAGGGCTTACTTACAAAGTCCAAAAGCAAAAAAGCAATAAACCGAACAATGCAAGAACTAGAACCCAACGGAGGTTGGTGGGTTGTGGTGGTAACAGTAGGAGGAGCAATAGTGGGAGCAATAATAAAATTTTTGTAGTATGGAACTATACATACCAGCAATACAAGAAGTAGAAAAAAAGAACCCTAAGACAGGAAGATTCTTGAAAGGACACGAACCCTGGAACAAAGGCAAAAAAGCAAAGGAATATATGGACCCAGAAAAACTGAGAAAGAACATAGAGAATTTGAAAAAATATCAAAATCCAAATAAAGAATTGTGGAAGGTGCGCCAAAGACCAGTTGTAGCCTTGAAAAATGGTGAATTTTGGGCAAGATTTGAGAGTGCAGCAGAAGCAGAAAGGAAGATGAATATATCGATGTCAAATATAAGAAGAGTTTGCAAAGGAGAAAGAAAACAAGCCGGAGGTTACCAGTGGAAATGGGAGGAAGAACTGTGAAAAACTTAATGGAAACAATATGGGGATATATTGAAGAAGAAAAAGTAATGAGCCGAAGAGCAGTGGGAGGAAGAAGTAGAATGAGGAAAATAGTTGAAGTAAGGGAGTTGGCTGTGTGGTTGATGAGAAAAGAAGCAGAAATGAAGACAGAAGATATAGGAAAAGAAATAAAAAGAGACCACTCAACAGTGGTAGTAATGCTGAAAAAAATAAAGAACATGATGGAAATATACAAAGATTATAGAAAAGAGATGGAGGAAGAACTAAAAAAATACAAACAATATAAATATTCTGAAATGGGAAGAATAGCATTAAAATTGGAATTGGAGCTTGAAGTAGTGAATAATATACTTGGCGGTTTGGCAATGGGCTGGAAGGAAAATGCAAAAAGAGCAATGGTTGAAGAAGCAATAGGGAAAATAATGTTGGAATTGGAAAATAAAGGAGTAGATACTAGCCAAAGCCCATACAAGGCATACAAAGAATTGTGTAAATAGCAATTAGCAGAAAAATAGAGAAAATGGTACAGTATTTCAATGACATATTGGCAATAGAGGTAGAATGGATGGTGGAAAGCGGCGTAATAAGTTACGATTATATAAAAAAATTGAAACAACGTAATCAAATAAAGCAATTGCAATTAGGAGGCAACGGACGCAAAGCATTGCTGGAGTACGACAGTATGCCCGACTGGTTGAAAGCCAAAGTCATTGAAAAACTCGGCAAAAGTCCTTATGAGTTTGATAAATATAGATACTTTAAGCAGCATATAAAACCCAATGAAGAATATATAGTAATGTTGAGTGAATACAGGTTGGCAAATGGTAATTACCTAAGCGAAGAAAAAAAGAAAGAGTACTATGTTAATGCTCAGATACTAGATGCAATAATTAGCACGGTAAATGAAAATAAGGGAAAAAGAAGGGCAATGAGAGGCAGAGGAATAGATATATGGACAAATATAAGTAAAATAGCAAATGAGATAAGGGAAGAATATGGACATACGTTGCCAAGTAGAGCAGGCAGTTTGAGAAACAAAGTAAGAGCCTACAAAGAACAGGGACTTGAAGCAATAATAACAGGAAAATTGGGCAATAGCAATAGCAAAAAGACAAACAAAGAGATAGAGAAGATAATAATGAGCTTGTATGTAATGAATAATAAACCATACGTAGAAGATGTTCAAAAACAATGGATAAAGTTTGTGATAGGAGAGACAAGTTTGGTAGATAAAACAACAGGCGAGTTAGTGGAATGTAATTATGAAGCAAAGACAGGAGAACCATTGATTCTGAGTACAAATACAATAAGAAACATCATAAATAAAAATAGAGATTTGGCAGATATTATAAGAAATGACTATTTGTATTATAATGGAGAACACCGACCTCATCATCACCGCAAGCGACCGCAATATTCGTTGAGCCAATTGTCGATGGATGATAGAGATTTGCCACCACTATTGGAAGGTAAAAAGAGCAACAGGGTAAAAGCATATTTTGTGTGGGATTTGGCAAGTGAGTGTATACTTGGAGTAGCATATTCAATAAAAAAAGATGAAGAATTATTTGTAGAGAGCATAAGAAAGACATTTGAGAACCTGAAAAAATGGGGCTTGAAAATGCCGATAGAGGTGGAGGTAGAACATCACTTGGTAGAAAAGTACAAGAAAGAGTTGGAAGAAACATTTTACTATGTGCGATGGGCATTGCCGGGTAATGCACAAGAGAAAAGAGCAGAGCATTTGAATAGAAAATTCAAATATGAAGTTGAGAAAAATATGTTGCCAATACAGGTAGGAAGATTTTATGCCAAAAACGAGGCAAACCGTCCGAAAACAACAAAATACTGGGACGAAGAAGGAATGAAAGAAAAACAGAAGAAATTTAGTTTTGAGCAAATAGTAGGAATGTACAAAGAAATGGTGGCATACTGGAACAATATGCCACACAGCAAAGATAAAAGCCAAACGCGGTTTGAGTATTTGCAGACCAATATAAATCCGCAGTGTGTAGAATTGCCCAATCCAATGCTTGCAAAAGCCTTTGGGAGAAAAACAGTAACCAGCCTAAGAAGGAATCAGTACATTCAAGTGCAGTATGAATACTATGGTTTACCCTCGGTAGAGTACTTGGATATGATAAAAGACAAAGAAAACTTGACAGTATATTGGTTTGAGTTTGAAAATAAAGAAGTATATATATACGAGGGGGACAGATATATATGTACTTGTTGCAAGATAGAAAAATATCAGAGTGCAAGAGTAGAACAGACAGAAAAAGATAAAGAACTAATAGAAGAGCAAAATAAGTATGTGAGTGCTTATGACAAAAGAATAGAAGAGAGAAAGAATGGCTTGATGAATGTTGAAATACTGAAAAACAATAAAATAAAAGACATAATAAAAGAAGAAAAAAACTATGTGTATGAAGAAAAGAAAATAGAAGAATTTGAGATAATAGAAGAAGACTATAAAAGTAAAGCAAAAAACAATTTATAAAATAAAAAAATATGATAACAGAAGTAAAAAAACAAAAAATATTATTGGCGATAGAAGAAAGGTTAACAAAATATCCGAGTGCCAATAAGTTTGCAGCGTATTTGGGGATATCGGCAGCGCAGTTGAGCAGGGTGAGAAAAGGCGAGGAGCAAGTTTTGAGTGAGGCAAACTGGATAAGCATAGCAAGAAAATTGGGAGTAGAATTGCGAGAAAACGAAAGTTGGAAAACAGCAAGAACACCAGCGTTTGAGTTTATTTACACACAAATAGAAATGTGTCAGGAAAATAGTTTGAGTGTATTGCTATGTGATGTCGCAGATATAGGTAAGACATATACCGCCAAGGTGTATGCAAGAGAACACAAAAACGTAGCGTATATTGATTGTAGTCAGGTAAAGAGTAAACAAAGATTGATAAGAAAAATAGCACAAGAATTTGGTTTAGGAGCAACAGGGAGATATGTAGATATATATGAGGATTTGGTTTACTACATAAAAACATTGGAAAACCCAATGATAATACTTGACGAGGCAGGAGATTTGGATTATGCAGCATTTTTGGAGTTGAAGGCATTGTGGAATGCGACAGAACATTGTGTAGGGTGGTATATGATGGGAGCAGATGGTTTGAGAGCAAAGATAGAAAGGAATTTGGGAATAAAAAAGGTAGGATATACAGAGCTTTTTAGCCGTTTTGGAAGTAGATACCAAAAGATAACACCAGAAGGCAAAGAGAGTTTGGAAAGTTTTAGGCTTGAGCAAGTAGCAGCCATTGGCAAGGCAAATGGTTATGAGAATGTAAAAGAACTTTATGCCAAAACACATGGAAGTTTGAGAAGGATATACATAGAAATACAAAAAATGAAATAAACTAATAAAAAAATATAAAACAATGAAAAGAGGAATATCACCAAGTGAATTAAAAAACAGGGTATATGAGGTAATTGATTTTGAAGGAGAATGGGAAAAATTGGTAGGAAAACCAGAAATAAAAGGAAGTTGGTTAGTATGGGGAAATTCAACAAATGGTAAAACAAGGTTTGCATTGCAATTGGCAAAGTATATGGCAAGGTTTGGTAAGGTAGTATATAATAGTTTGGAAGAAGGCGATTGTTATTCGATGAAGACAGCAATAGAACAAGTGAATATGTTGGAGGTAAACAGGAATTTTTTGTTATTGGACAGAGAAAGTATTGATGAGCTGAGAATAAGACTAAAAAAAGATAACAAAATAAAATTTGTGTTTATAGACAGTTTGCAATATAGTGGTATAGATTATAGAGAATACAAAGAATTACGAGACCAAAACAGGAACAAAATATTTGTATGGGTATCGCATGCAGATGGCAGAGACCCAATGGGAGCAACAGCTAAAGCAATAAAATACGATGCATATATAAAGATATTTATAGAGGGTTATAAGGCATTTGCCCAAAGCCGCTATGGTGGAGGAGAAAGTTATGTGATATGGGAGCAAGGAGCCAACAAATACTGGGTAGAATGAAAAGAGTAGTACCATTTAGTAATGGCACAGAAGCAGAAATGTGGCTAAGTGCCAATTGTGAAAATTGTGAAAAGCCAAGATGTTTTGCAAAGAGAGATATAGAAGAAGGTTTTTGGGTAGGAACAATAACAGAAAAAACAGCAAAATATATAGGAATAAAAAGAGAGCAAGGCAATTATGTGGAACTACAACTACAATGCAATAACAAACAAGGTTATATTCAAAAAATATACAAAAAAACAAAAAACAAAGAAATAAAAAATCAATTAAAACTTGACTTATGAGAACACCACAACAAAGCAGGGATATATATAAACTTTTGAATGCATTGGGCATAAAAGAAGAAGATAAAAAAGCAATAGTGATGGGAATAACAAAAAACAGAACAGAACACACGAGTGAGATGACGATATTGGAGGCAAGAGAAATGATAGAAATATTGACAAAAGAATTGGGAAAAAAAATGCTGAAACAAGGAGAAAATAGAATAAACAAAACAGGAGTAAAGGAGATAGAAAAGATAAAACAAAGAATAAGAAGAACAGTGTTTGTATTGATGTATGACCTGGGTGTAATATCAAATGAAATGGACACAAAAGAAAAGATAGAAAAAATAGAACAATGGATAAAAAATCATAGTGACATATCAAAGAGTTTTAATAGTTTGCAGGTAGAAGAATTGGAGAAAATAATAAGACAGTTGCAAGCAATAAGAAGGATATATGTAGAAAATGAACAGAAAAATTGCAATTTAAACTAAAAAATAATGGAAGCCAAAGAAATAAAGACAGAAATAATAGAAGAGATAGTATACAGCAGAGAAAGAATGAAATTGGAAATTAAAACACAAGATGAGATAATAATTTATGATGGCAAAGAAGCTGTGGAAAACATAAAAAAAATAATAGAACAAACAAAAGAAAACATAAAAACAATAAAATTATGAAAAAAAAACTAAAAGAATTAGCCGAATTGATGTCGGCAGTGAATGAAGTGTTGGAAAAACACAAAGTAAAATTACCAAAATTAGATTATCATGGAAAATGTTAATTTGACCCAAATGAGTGCAGCAGAACTTGAAAAATTGCTAGCACAAAAGAGAAAAGAAGAATTGGAAGAAAGAAAGAGAAAACAAAAAGAATATGAAGAAGAGAGAGATGATATGATAGAAGAACTGATAAAAAAAGCTCAAATAATAAATGAGTTATTGAAGGAATTTAAGACAGAATGTTTTGTAAAAATACAAGGTTTTAAACAAAAGGCAGAAGAATATGGAGAAATAAGGAAAACAAGCAAAGGCGGATATGGTTTGAGAAATAAAAGAGGTAATTATATGGTGAAGTATGAAAGAAATATGGTAAATGAATTTGATGAGAGAGCAGATATGGGTTTGGAGCTTATAGGAGAATTTTTGAAAGATAAAGTAAAGAAAAGAGACCAACAAATGTATATGTTGGTTTCAAAACTACTAACAAGAAACAAGGCAGGAGACTTGAATGTAAGTAGAGTAATACAGTTGATAGACTTGAGAAATGAATTTGATGATGAAAGATGGTTGAAGGGCATACAATTATTGGAAGAAAGTTATAGAGACAGACAAGTGAGCTATGGAATAAGTTTTTATGAAAAAAACGAAATAACAGGCAAAGACGAACAATTGCTATTGAATTTTACAGCAATAAAACTAGATATTGAAGATGGAAGCGATAGAGAAGAAATTGAAAATAATTAGAGAAGATAATACACCAGTGGCAACACTGGTGTATATTTTAGGGGAATTGAGGAAGATAGAAGTAGAAGGGACACAAGAAAATATAAGAGACATTGCAATGGCATTGAGAAAGGATTTAAAAATGTTTGAAAGGGAATTGAAACTGATGGGTTATAAAATGGAAGATGTAAGCGAACCACCAGCGAACCAGAAAATAGCATTATGGATAGAATTGTATAGACAAAAATATGGTATAGACTACAAAATAACAGGAGCAGAAGCAAAGCAACTTCAAAAAGCTGAGGTGACAGTAGAAAGTATAAACTATTTTTTTGCTTGTCAAGAATGGTGGGCAAAAGATAAAACAATAAACAAATATGTCAAATATTATACAGAACTCAAAAGGCTATATAGTAGCCAGAGAAGAAAAAGCACAGGAAATCGTCAGGACATGGCTGAAGAGTTTCAAAGGCGATATGGTAATAAGCAGTGAAGAAATATGCTTGCAAGAAGGCTTGCGGGAACAGCCAATATATATGTTGGAAGAGAATAAAATAGAGAAAAAGGAGATAGTGGGGGTGTTGGTGATGTTGATAGAAGATTTGCAGGAATATATGGGCAAGGGAACAATGAAAGCCAAACAGATGTTTGATGTAGCAGAGTATATTTATGAGCAATATCCAAATTTGAGCATAAAAAGTGTAGCGAATTGTTTTAAGATGATAAAAAAAAGTGAACCACCATATAATGAGCCAATATATGGAGGAATAAATGGCAGGTTTATAATGGAAAGCTTGCGAAAATACCACGAAATAGTAGATGAATATTTGTTTGGAGATGCAGAAAGAAAAGTGGAAATAGAAATGCAGTATAAAAAAAATAATAATATATCGGGAACAGAAAGTAAACTATATGGTATTGCAGGCAGGCTTGAAGAGTTGAAACAAAATGTAAAACAATTGCAACTGACAGAAGCAATAAAAAAATACGAAAATGAGAAATAAAGAGAAGTATCAATTAAAAATAAAAGCAATAAAAAGAAGATATGCAGAGTATTCAAAAAAATACAAACATTGGAAGAATGAATATATAGTAAAAAAAATAGCAGAAGAATTTTTTTTGAGTGAAATAACAGTGTATAACATTTTAAAAAAGAAAGAAAATGAAAATAATTGAGCAAATAAGAAAACTGATGGCATACTATAAGTTTAAAAGGGCAATAGAACTATCGGAAAAAATGGCTTATGAAAGTGGAAGAACTTATTATATACTAAATGTAGGAGGCAGACTTGAGATATTTAGTGTAAGCAAGATGAGAAAATTTTTGGAATATAATAGAAAAAATAAGCCGAAAGGATATGACTTAGAAGCAATGAAAAGACAAGCCTTGTATGTAACAGCAAGACAATTTGAAAAAAACAAACAAAAACAAGTAAAAAAATGAATGCAAATTGGAAAAACATAGTGGCAGCGGTCTTTACGTTGGCAATAGTGTTGATGTTGTCGGCAAGTATAGACCGCTATGGATTGGAGTTGCAAGATTTTAGGCTCGAAAACTTAGGAAGAGTACAAACAGAAGTTTTTTTTAAGTTCTGTATGTTTGGAGTG
>CAZQSR010000038.1:0-8973 GCA_964596145.1 uncultured Ignavibacteriaceae bacterium | reverse complement strand
GGCGTTCTGAAAAACAAAAGAATATGAATGAATTAGTAAAAATTACCGAACAAAGCGGTAAAAGGTTAGTAGATGCCAGAGAATTGCATCAGGTTTTAAAAGTAGAAACTTTATTCAAAGATTGGATTAAAAGAAGAATTAAAGAGTATCAATTTGTTAAAAATGCAGATTATTTTACCATGCTCAAAAATGAGCCGTTACAATATCAGGCACTTACAGAGAATCAAAAGAAGTTTTACAACCCGCCTAAAAATTATCTCTTAACTATTGACATGGCAAAAGAGTTGTGCATGGTAGAGCGTAATGAGGTAGGTCGTAAGATTCGTAAGTATTTTATACAGATAGAGCAGAATTACCGACAAATACAATGGCGTGGTTTAAATACTCTTGTAGTAGGCAATGATGTTTTTGTGAACTATAAAGCAACCCTCCGTGAACTTGGTTACAGTGATAAAAGTGGTGCTGTAGCACTACGCAAAAAAGTAAGACCTGAATTATTTATTTTGCTTTATGGACAGAACTGGATAAAGTTAAACTATGCTCAAGCACTCGAAAAACAAGCTCAAATCAAACAGCTTCGTATAGAGTTTAATAAACTAATGATAGGAGGCAAGTAAAATGGAAGAAAAACTACGTGAGAGTTTTGATAAAAAAAATAATAGATGAGGGATTTAAGATTAAGGGCATTGACAAAAGAAGAATTGGGCTTTGAAGAAGGAGACAAGGTTATTGTAACAATGATTGGTAGAAAAGGAGAAAAAAAAGAAAAAATGATATGTGTCAGTATACAAGAAAGTATTCACTGGGGGCGGAAGGTAGTATATAGTATTATAGTTAGGCATCTTGACCAAGAAAAAGAATTTGGAGTTAATCCATATAATGTAATAAAGGCAAAATGACAAAAGAATTAATAAAAGAGCCTCAAAAATAGAGGCTTTTTTTATTACATTTTTTTGATATTTATTTGTAAATTAAATTATTATTTAATAATTTTGTAAAAAAATGGCAGAACAATTGGAATTGTATAATAATTTTAATCCAGAAAAATTTGAAGAAAAGAGTATTGAGAACGGTTTTACATATTGGTGGGCAAGTGATTTGTGTAATATGTTGGACTATAAAAATTTAACATCATTGCAAAATGCGATAAATAAAGCAATAACAGTTTTTTCAAATTTAGGAATTGATATATTTGAAAATATCATTCAGGTAGTAAGAAAAATAGAAGGAAGGGAAGAAAAGGATTATAAATTGTCGAGATTTGCTTGTTATTTGATAGTGATGAATGCAGATGTAAAAAAACAACCAGTATCAATAGCACAAGCATATTTTGCGAGTTTGGCAGGAGTAATTCAGAATTATATGAATGAAACAGAAAAGATAGAAAGAATCAATATAAGAGGAGAGATTTCAAAACACGAAAAAAGTATATCAACAACTTTTAAACAAGCAGGCGGAAGTCCAGAAGGATATGCCTTGTTTCAGAATGCAGGATATAGAGGGATGTATAATATGAATTTGAGTCAATTGAAACAACTAAAAGGAATAAAAGAAGGAAGTGTATTAGATTTTATGGGATCAACAGAATTGGCAGCAAATTTATTTAGAATAACACAAACAGAAGAAAGAATAAAAAAACATAAGATAATTGGACAAGAAAATTTGGAAAAAACACACGAAGAAATGGGAAAAGTGGTAAGAGAGACAATGATAAAAATGAGTGGAATACCACCAGAAAAGTTACCAATAAAAGAAGATATAAAAAAAGTTAAAAAACAATTGAAAGAAACAAATAAGAATCTGAAAAAGATAGATAAACAAAATAAGAAAAAATAGAAAAAGAGCCTCTAAAAATAGAGGCTCTTTTATGTAGTTATTTTTTATCCCCGCCATAAATCAATATTGTGATAATAATTATTTTTTTAGTAGCCATTGTTGGAACTCTTGGTCATTTAGAGGTACACCTTTATAGTTTTGTCCAATAGTATCGCCATTTAGACCTTTCATAAAAATGAGTTCGAGAAAATCGTTTTTTGTTTCGGCAAGCAGTGTGTTGAGAGTGTCGAAAATAGCAATGAATTTGTGTTTTTCGGTAATGTAAATGTCGTTGTGGGCTATACGAGCAAAGGTTGATGTAAAAAGGTCAACTTTTTTTTGGTGTCGATGGTTTATGAGAGCCACAATAGGCGTTGGGATTTGAGCCTGTTTCCAAAGTTTGTTGTATTCGTTGATAGTTTTAGTAGCCCATTGAGCAATAGTTTTTTCGATTGCCAGATCAGAAAACCGTTTGTTATTGACTTCGTTTGCCAGCTCAATTCCTGTATTGTACCAAGTTTCGAGTTTGATTATAAGGGCATCTTTAAAGACATCACGATTAAGCGGCACACGCCAAGAATTGACTTCAGAAATGGTGTTCAGTAGTTGAATAAAAAGAGTATGGTCTGTAAGATTGAAACGTTTTGAACGTAGACGAATGGTAAGGTCTTTGAGTTTGTAACCCAAAAAAGTCATAGAAAAAGTAAGAATAATAGTAACAAGTTCTTGCCAGCTAATATCGTTAGGTGTCATAATTTGATAATTTTATTGATTGGTAATAATTTTGAAATCATTGTTTGGTAAAATTTGATTTATATAATTTGGTTCTGCCGAATAATCTCTTACTATCGAATTGTAGGTTATAGAAAAATGTTGAATATTGTCGAAACTGAGTTGTTGTAATGCAGAACGTGAAAGTTTGGAGTAATTTTGTCCAGAACAAGCGTGTAAGTTTTTTTGTAAATCATTGATGTAATCGAGTACAGTAAGTGCTGACTGTTGGTTATAAGAGCCATAGAATGTTTCTGCATTGTTTTCTACGACAATATGAAAAGTGATTGCGAGGTCAATATCTTGACAGAACCTTCCAACATTGCTAAATGAATTGGCATTGAACTCAATGAAAATTGCAGGTGTAGGAAAAGGGATTTCTTGTTCTAGATAGTCGGTTTGGTTAGTCCACAGGTCTATCCATTTTATTTGAGGCATCTTTTCTGTTATTACCTCACATAATTCAATGTAAATTTCTTTGAACATAGTATTTTATTTAAAAAAGTTTATTAAATTCGTTTTCAATAATGTTTAAAAGTTCTTCATTTAGAGTTTTCGATTCGCCTATAAACTGCCGCTGAGGTATTGTAATGTTTTTCTTTTTGGTAATAGCAAGAAATTTCCACATATCATTGCCTGTTGCCGAATACATATACCAAAAGTATTTTCGCATCTTGGTAGTAATAGTAATTGTTCCTCCATTGTTGTGTATAGCTGCATAAGGTATTTTTTGATTTCCTGCTAAAATAGTGTAAGAATAGGGCGATATATTCAGAATGCGAATTGAACGTTTGAGTTTGCCCTTGCGTACAAGAATTGTTGAAGCAGTTTTTTTACCAGCTTTGAAAGAAGGTTTCCATTTCTGGAGTTCTTTGTCGGTGAAGCCTTGATTGATGAAAGACTTTTTGAAAAAATTCACAGAATGGTTGGCGAGTATGCGGACCAGCTTATTGGCTAAAAATTCCTGTATGTTTTTAATATTTTTTTCCATTTTATGCAACTTTTTTGTTAAAATTTACGTTAATATAGTGCTGGATTAAGGGAAGACGGGACATTCTGTTTTTTTTTAACAGATTACGCAAGCAGTGGCTTATAAAAGCCTTATTGAGCTAGGACAACCCTTAATCCAGTTTTTTTTTTATTATAATTTGAATTTTTTAACAAGAATACCTTTTCTATTATTATCATTATTATTTTCCATAAAAGTTTTTATTCTCAATGGTTGTCCGTTTTTGATTTGAACATATACTGAAATCATTTCATTAGAATATAATTTAATATAGTTGAAAGTATAACTTTCTTCGCTCTGATATCCCTCTATCCAAATTTCATCGGGATTTTGTAGAATAAGAGGAATTTGTTCAACAAATTTATATCTTTCTTTGTATTTATCGGAATTGTCGAGATGAGAAACGATAGTTTCTTTTGTTAAATTAATAGCTCTGTTGAGATAGTCTTTGAAAATGATACGATTATTGTTGTCGAGTTTTTGGAGTAGATTATTTTTAGCTTCGTCGTTGTTTTTGTATGAATATTGAAGTTTAGGCAAATTAGTTTTATTCAGATTATCCCATTTGAAACTATTAGAGCCATAGAAATCTTTGACACCAAGTTTTTGTTTGAAGAAGTTTTTGACATAGAAGTTTGAAGCTGCAAAAGCAGTTGCAGTTTTGGCTCGATTGAAATTGAAAGCATATTTTTTCATTCGATCAAACTCAGATGCATTAGGCGAAATTTTAGTGTTTTTCAGCAAATCGATAGGCATATTGACATCGGTTTGTAGTGTTTCATTTGTGGGTATCTCGTGTAGTGCTATTACTTCGCAACGACAATTCCAACCATTTGGTGGATAAATAGTATCCCAAACAGGGCTATCAGCAGGGTAAATAAGCCCATTGAGTTTTTGGTGTGCTTCTCGAACGTGATTATCTCCAATAGTTTGATATTGCCAATATGGTAGTGTATCTTTATTTTTCAAATTGTTGTAATAATTAGATGAAGCAACTGCGGTTGATAGTGCCGTATCATATTCTGTTCGTAGCCAGTTTGTATTGTAATTCTCTACCAAAGGTTTAGCGTCTAACTGAAACTGATGGAATGAGGGAGCATTTTTTGCCAATTGATTGAGCTCGTAGCATAAAGCAAGTGATTTTGCAGCAGAGAACTGAAAAATATTAGCTTGATAAGCTGCGTGTAGCCAATGGTCGTAGGTATCGTTGTCGGAAAGTTTGAAAACAGAAGCTACTTTATTGAAATAAATATCAGCTAATTTAGAATAATATTCAGAAGAAAATTTTATATTGTCATTAAAAATTTCTTTTAAAATATTTTGAAAGAAATCGTCGGGGATAAAAGAGTTAAGAATGCTTTTGTTGATAGGATATTTAGGGTGGTTAATAATTAGAGCTTTTTTTTTTGAGGAGTTTTGGATATTTGGTATTTCAATTTGAGAAGAATTGTTTTTCAGAGAAACAGGAATACCTGTTTTTTCGGTAATAAATTTTGGGTCTACAATATAATTGACAGAAAGAGCAGTAATCATATCTATATACTCTTTTGGTGAAAGATCGATAGAGTCGTTCCAGTCGAAAACAAGATTATCAGAAATATAGCCCAAAGCAGTTAATTTAGGAAGTATTTTAGAATTGACAATAAATTTGACAAAGTTACGGTCGGCTTCGTAACGGTCGTTGGTAACTTCGTTCATAATTTTAATAGAGCCATAAGTACCAGTAGCACTGTTTTCGGTAGTTGCGGTTTGTCCGAGTATAAGTTTAGAAGTTTCACGATTAAGACGGTCTATGAAATCGTTGAAAGTATTAGCACCTTGTATTGAAGGTTGATGAAAATCGAGTTTTTCTCCCTCTTTGAAGACAGCCCAAGCAGCAGTAGACATAGAAGCAAGAATTTGACCGAGTTGCTGTTGGCGATTGTCATCGGTGTAAGGTGTATAAAGTGCTCGGAAAGGTATGCCAAAACGCTCATTGAATTCAGCCCAAGAATTAATATTATATTTTTTAAAAATCACCAAAGGAGCAGCAGGGTAAAGCAAACCTATGCAGTTTGGTTCATCGGCTGATACCATTGTATAATTGTTGTAAAATTGTGGAAGTGAAATATCATATCCTTTTTCGTCGTCGTATTTTATTTTTACAATTTTGTGAGGAGGAATTACATTATAGCGATTAATTAATTTTACAATAGGAATATCGTTTTCTATAAAAATTTCTATAAGTGAATGCCCCCAAAATAGAGCTTCTGCTATATAGCGTAGAATAAGCCAGAACCAATAAGACTGTAATTTATCAGAAATTTCGACATTTGGCGATCCATCAGAGTTATAGATTTCAAATTTGGAACTGAGTATTTTTTGAATACGAGACTCAACGACAGCATAAAGATGAGGGTCGAGCAGAATATTTTGGTATATATTGAAAAGAGAGGTATAATTCGGATTTTCGGCAGTAGCAGCAATATATGCAGAACGCCACTGAGTAATATCAGCAGCTTTGGGGTTATATCGATATGGAATTATAGAATTTGAAAGAGCTTGATTTGAATGAGAAGAATTGCGAAAATCGAAAGCTAAAGTATCTGACACTTGAATATTTTGATTGTTAAGAGCTTTGTTTTTATTAAGGAAATTGAAAATTTTCATAGCATAAAATTTTATGATTAATAATAATGTTCATTGAGAGGATTAGAACCCCAAGAAATATTTTGAGTGCCTGAAATTTTGATAGGAAGAATAGGATTTTCTTTGTTATCACGGCATGAGTCGAGCCACTCGATTGCCTCATTATATGCATTGATACGTAGTTCGGGGATTTTGCGAGGGTTGATACGTTTGTGAAGGAGGAAGATAGTAATATCAGAAACAATACTAACAATAATTGGGTGTCGAGGGTCTTTTTGTATCCAATAAAGATTATTGGAAGGAGCAATGCCTGTGTTAGGTGCAATAGCAATGTAGAAGTTGTCGTTGTAGTATACAACATCATTGTTTTCATATTGTGAAGAGCTATCGTAAATGCTAATTATAAAGAATATTTTAGAAATATCGTAGCGGTTATTAAGTTTAGAGATGACGCTTTCTATGGCAATGTTTTCGCAAACAGAAATAAAGTTGTCGAGTTCTTGTTGGTTTTGAGCAAAATTGACGAGTAGGTCTTGTCTAATAGCTGCAAGAATGTCATTATGAGTAATATATTTAAAAATCATTTTTATATATTTTAAGTTAATAAATATTATTTTTTTTGATGAATCCCAGACGAGGAGTAAAATTGGCAAAAGCCAAAGAGTTGAAGCCTATGGCAATAGCAGCTTCGAGAGCATCGGGGAAATCATCGTGAGAAGAAGAACCTTTTTCAAATGCAAGAAGTTGCTGAAGACCAATAGAAAAATTATCTTTTTTGAGTGAATTAAAAAAAATGAATTGGCGTTGGAAGTAAAAATACATATTGATGATACGTAGCTCTTTGTTTTTTTTGGGTTTATCATCACGAATAAGAGGGACAAAAAAGTTGTGTTTTAAAGCAATTTCGTTGTAAGCTTGATCAATAATCTGATTAATTAATTGACGTTCGACATAACATTCTATGTTAATGTTGTTGTTTTTAAATTCCAGATACAAAGAATAAATATTGTCGATAGCTTGTTCGGGAGTACATTGTTTAATAAAAGCGTCAATGACGTAAATATAATTGTCTTTGAAACCGACAATAACAATAGCATTGTAGTCGGAAGTTTGATTAGCCGTATAAGCAGGGTCCCAGTATAGAATAATTCTTTGGAGTGATTTAATGAAACGCCAATTAGTATCGTGCCAAAGAATATCGGAATTTTTAAAAATATTGCCAGCAATGATAGGATTATTAAGGAATTCGGTTTGGAAGGAATAATAATCCATTTGATTTTCGAGCTCTTTGTAATATTCTGCTGAATACTTTTGATGCCAAGCAGGAGTACCATCATTGAGCAAAGCATTAACCTTAGAATGTATCCAAGCCTTATGGTTAGCAAAATGAGCGAGAATAGAATTGTTGGAAATACGATTATTGACAATAAGAACCCTGAAATTGCCTTTGTCCCCTAATCCAAGAACAGCTTTATAAATCCATTGAATAACTTTGCGAACACGGTCGGGGTTTTGAGAAAGTTCATCGTCATCGGTATCGTCAATAACAATGTAATCGGGACGAGCAGCTTTTGAACGCAGCCCACGAAGACGTTGAGAACGACCACGAGCTACAAAACGAGTGCCATCGGCAAGAGAAAAATCGCCATCTGTCCAAGAGCCAAGTTTAAGGAGGTCACCAAAATCGTGTCGAATAAGAGGGTTAGCCTCAAATTCGGCTTGAATATCAGCCAGAAGAGATTTAGCAGCCTCGAAGTTGGCTGAAATAAGAACCATAAATTTGAGTTGTCCATTTAGCCAAAGCCAAAAAGGTATGCCAATATCAAAGTGAACCGATTTACCAAGACCACGTGCCCATTCAAAACAGGCTTTTATGCGATTATTTTTAATGATTTTTTTTGCAGCTTGAATTTGGAAGTCAGCACAGGGTGCAGTGGCATAGTGAGGAAAATAAGTTTCAAAAAAAAGTTTATAGTCTTTTTTACAATTTTCGATACGTTGATTTTTTTCTTGTAATGTTTCATTGTTTGGAACAGAACCAGCCTCTATAATGAAATTGATTTTTTGCAGACGAGAGTTGATAATACTTTTATCGTTTCTTTTCATAGTTCTTTGAGATTTTGGAGGTGGAAACGATAGAAGTCTAAAACTTTGGCATACAATTGAGAATCGAATTTTTCGAGGTTAGCAAGGAAAAGGTCAATAGAATGGAGATATGAACGTAGAGAAGGTTTAGAATCTTCACGAAGTTTGTCGATACGTTTACCAATATTAGCTATTTCGTTTATGAGATTTTTATCAATATTACCAGAAGATTCTTGTTCGATACGTTTTTCAATAAGAGTAGCCAGAAGAAGTTCGAGTTTTTCGAGAAGACTATTTGGATTAGAAAATTTAGCCACACGTTGCTCTTTCCAATTGAATTTGTTAATCCAATTTGAAATGGTTTTTTCGGAAATGTTAAGTTTTTCGGAAATTCTTTTTGCAGTGAGTCCGTCTTCGACATAATATCTATAAGCAAGATTAAATTCGGTGTTCTTTCTGACCATTTTTTTTTGTAACAAAGTTGTTATAAAAAAGAAAAAATCTAAAATAACATAATGATAAAAATATAATATTTGTATTATTATAATATATTTTTTTATATTATAATGGTTTAATAATTTTAAAATGAGCATTTAGTAATTTAGTTTTGAAAAAAAAAAAGTGCTAAAAATTATTATAGTTGGTGATATAGAATATTACAGTAC
>CAZQSR010000037.1:0-19701 GCA_964596145.1 uncultured Ignavibacteriaceae bacterium | reverse complement strand
AAACATAACTATTAAATCACCAGCTTCCAGATTTAATAGTTCAGATGAATATGGAATCAGCGTCTGCATAACACCTAAAATTAAACCGCCTTTATCTAAATAATGTATTTCTTGATTTCTAATTAGTAATGGCGGATTATGTCCTGCATTTACATAATGAAAAGTCCTTTCTTTCTCGTTTAAATAACCCCAGAAAAAAGTAATAAATCTTCCATCAGAAGTATTTTCGGATACAAGATCATTAATAATTCCAGTAGCTTCATCAACTTTATAATTTTGCTTACAAATAGATTTTAAAAAAGCTTGCAGATTAGCCATAAGCAGCGATGCCGGTATGCCCTTTCCCGACACATCACCAATGGCAATGCAGTAATTATTATTACCGACGTCAATTACATCATAATAATCACCACCAACCTGTTTAGTTGAGATGCTTGTTGCCGCAATTTGTATATTCTTTAACTTTGGCAGACTTAAGGGAAACAAGTTTTTCTGAATGTCTTTTGCAAGCTCCAGTTCTTCTTCAAGTTTTTGTTTTTCCAACTCTTCTATAAATAATCTTCTGTTTTCAAGTGAAGTTATTGCAATTCCTCCAAGTGAAGAAATAAATTCAATATCAGATTCTGAATAATTAATATTGTTCATTCTTTTACCAAGAAGAATCAGACCTTTTGTGATTCCTTGCAATTGCATTGGTACAATTAAACAAAAATTAAATCTTCTTAAAGAATTGAATTTTTCCTCAATTTCTTTTTCATAAAGAGTAGTTGTAACTTCTTTCAGATTATATAATTTTAATTCTTCTGATAAATGATGCTTTGGAATTGTTGATTCAAGTATTTTTGCTTTATCATCAACCAAAGATATAATTGCATAACTGGAAACCATAAAATTCCCCAGTAATGAATATAGCAACAGCCTGCTGATTCTTGATTCTTCATTAAGTAAGCCAAATTCTTTACTCAGCTCAAAGAGTGAATTTAAGCGATTAACTCTGTTATCAAGTTCCCTGTTAACAGATTTTAATTCTTCAATAAATAATGAGTTTTCTATTGCGGTCGCTGCTATGTTCAATATTGTTTTGAGAAATTCAATTTCATCATCTGTGTATGCTGTTTTGTTAATTTTTTCTCCAAGACAAATTATACCCAAACATTTTCTTGAAGAACAAATACGTTCAAGTAATACCAGATTATTTTCTTCAAGAAATTTATTAATTGCAAGATTACCCGGCTCTTGTTCCTCTTTCTCAATTAAATATAAATTTTTTACTCTCTCTTTAACAATACCTTTAGATATAATAATTTCAAGTTTATCATGTTTTTTTAATGCAATAAATCCCTTTGAAGTGAGAAATTTTCCGAAACAACTTAGCAGCAAATTATTCAGCGTAAATTCAAGGTCAAGACTTGAGTTGACAATTCTGCTAAACTCAACTAGTGCAGTCAAGTTTCTTTTTATTTTTTGCATATCGGTGGTTTGCATCTTTTAGCTCCCGATTTTCTTTTTCATCACTAACCTATTAACACCTTTTTCGTGATGATATTCAACAAAGTCCATTAACCTTTTCATCAAGTGTAATCCAAGTCCACCAACTTTTCTTTGCTTAAAATAAGTAGGCATATCGGGTTGCGGAATTTTTTCAGGATTATAACTTTTTCCGTTATCGATTAATGTAATTATGCATTCATGATTTTTGAATGATAAAGAAATAATAAAATGTTGTTCTTCATCATTATTGTAGGCGTGTTTTATAATGTTTGTGCATGCTTCATCAACAGCAAGAATAATATTTTGTACAATAGTATGATCAACATTATACAATTTACAGGCAGATTGAATGAAATCCCTTATATGTACCAAGTTGCCTGTACTGCTTTTTACTTTTAATTCATATTTATCTTTTAGACGTGTTTCCAATTTTAAATCTTTTTCAGTGTGTTTGGAACTTACTTACAGCTTCTTCTTCAGTTGGAAAAATCTCATATAGTAAAGGAAATCCGAGTAAATCAAAAATATTAAAAACGTTAGGCTGCATTGAGGAGAGTTTAATATCACCCCCATTGCTTCTGACATTTTCAATAAACGCCATAAAGACACCAAGTCCGGCGCTGCTAATGTATTTTAAGTTTTCAAAATTTACAACAATTTTAAATTTCGATTTATTGATCAGGTCGTTAAAAACATTTTCTAATTTTGGAGCCGTATGTGCATCCAGATAACCACCAAGCATAATTATACTTACATCATTTTTAAAATTTGTACTAACTGTAAATTCAGCCATTATTTAACTCCATTATTTTTCCATTTAAATAAAATCAATGTTATATCGTCCCACTGGGGAGTTTTTTGTGAGAATAAAGTAACTTCTTTAATAATTCTATTGGCAATTTCATTTGAAGGTTTTTCTCTGTTTAAGGATAATAAATTTTTCAAACGTTCAAGTCCAAAATCTTCAAGTTTTTCATTTTTAGCTTCGGTTATTCCATCTGTATATAAGGCTAATACGTCACCGGGTTGTAATTTTATTTCAGCCTGAAACAGAGATTTTTCAAACAAATCTGAATAAGTCAAACCCAAGCCGCATCCTTCAGGTCTGTATTCAATAATTTTGTCATCCCGAGCTAGAAGTAAAGATGTATGACCAGCTCTAGCAAGTGTAAGATGAGATTTTTCAAAATTAAAAACGCCAAAGATTGCACTTACAAAGCTATTCTTTTCAAGAGAGCGTTCAAGTAACTGATTAACGTTTACCAGAATTTCTCTGGGATTTGAAAAAGTTTTTATTAAAGATTCAAAAATTCCTCTTATCTCTGCCATCATAAAAGCAGCAGTAATACCTTTTCCGGCAACATCGGCAATAACAAAACTAAGAGAATTTTCATCCTGGTTGAAAAAGTCATAGTAATCCCCGCCCACTTCAAATGCTGGAATAAATACCGTTGCAATCTCTAGTTGTTCGTATTCTGGATTTTTTTGAGGAATTAATTTTCTTTGCATTTCTCTTGCAACAAATAATTCTCTTTCAAGTCTTTCCTTTTCAATTGATTCTTCAAACAACCTTGAATTTTCTATTGCAACTGAAGCATAGTCTGCAAATGTTTGAATAGCTTTACAATCTTCATCATCAAATGGCAAATCTTTTTTTCTTAATGAAACCAGGTAACCGGCATTTTTATTATGAGATATTAAAGGAACAATAAACGCATGCAAATATTTATCACCTGAATTTTCTTTTTCAACGGTATTAAAAACGTTTGTCCAGTGGAATGAATTATTAGTAAGAGTTTCTTTTTTTTCTCTAATCTGTCTAAAAATTTCTTCAGCTGTTTCAATGTTCATATTTTTGACTGAAACAATTTTTTGGACTTCATTTTTATTACTAATAATAAAAGAAGCTTCCGTATCACTTATTTTGACTGCAAGGTTTGTGATTGTATCTGACAATTCATTAAAATCAAGCACCTGATTTATTAATGTACTAAAAAACTGCAAAGAAGAGACTTCTGTTGCTTTTCTATCAAATGCCTCTGCGGTTGGTAAATGGAACAATGTGGTAAAAAACAAAAAACTAAAATAAATTATTCCATAAATGTTAATTATCAATTTAAACTGGACGAGCGATAATGAATAGCCAGCAAAGATTGTCGCATTTATACTTTCACTATAAACATTGGCTACATTAAATGTAAAAAGAACTATCAGCAAAATTGAAAAAAACAATAAATTTCTTTTTTGCTTTTTTGTCAAAAAAGCTATCCACGATATTTTAGTTGAGTTATAAATTATCAGTATGATTGCATTCGCAAAAAATGCCAATCTAATAAATTTCAGATTCTCGTACCTGTCAAAAACTGAAGTAATTGATGCAAGTATAAGAAAAACAATAAATGCATTAAAATATGTTTTAAGATTTTTTTTCTGTTTCTGAAAGAAAAGTTCACGAAAAACAAGTGCTACATACCCAATAATCCCAAGAAAACATAGAATATATAACGTCGAAATCAGGAATTGCGGAAAATTTGCAGTATTAATTTCTGAAGGTTTATTTATTCCTATAAGCCATAGTATAAAATTTGCAGACAATGTGAAAGCAATTAAAACAACATTCAGCCCAACCAAACTATAAACAAGAGTTAAAGGAGTAACGGAATATTTTGCCAGTATAAACTTTATGTTAATTATTATGTAATAAGCAACAACAAGAATTATCAATTCATTTATTAAAGAACTAAAAAAGTTCTCTTTATCAAAAAAGAAATTTTTAAAGAATACCAACCCTGCTATACTCAACAGCAGAAATTGAAACCGGGTTTTTAATATAAGCTGCTTTACTTTTTCCATTAATTTAAGATGAGAAGTAATCTCATTGCAAAATTAGTTTTTCTAACAGGAATTAACAATTCCGTTAGCAAAATATGTTTATTTAAATGGTCAGATTAGATAAGATTTATGAGCGGCAATAAACAAGGATAAAGTAGCATATTCTAAAACAAAAACTCCCCTATTGCGGGGAGTTTTGAATAAAATTATACCTCTATGACTTTTTTCTTCTTTATTTTTTCTTGTTGATTTTTTTTGTTTTCCTCTCTCCACTTTTCCATTTCCTGACGAAAACTTTCCATTTCTTTTCTTAACTGCTCCATTTCAGTTCCAAATCCTTTTGGAAAGTTAAAATGAATTGAATCACCATTCATAAAAAAATTGAATTTTTTGAATAATGAATCAATCTTCTGTCCTCCCATTTCATTTTTTGGAAAATCAGGAATGCGAAATTCATAATTAAAAGAACCCAGTGAGTCAGGTCCGCCAGATTTTCCTTTGAAATAATATTTTGAGGTTTTATCCCCGGGTTCAATATCAAATTTAAAACCATAACTATAATCTTTAAACTTCGAAACAGCTTTTTCTAATTCTTTGTTAATACTATCAAAATTGGGGAAAAGCTGATCAGGGTTACAATATTTCGGAATTTGCACTTTGAATACATTATCATTGACATAAATTTCAAAATCTTTTAGAACAGAAGAATCTGGTTTGAACATTTTCAAATCAAATTTAATTTTATTCAAAGACTTCTTTACTTCCTTTTCATTAAATTTCATTTCTTCCTGTATCTTCGCAATTTCTTTTTGCAATAGTTTATGATCAATCTCGATTCTTGAAGAAAAGATTGAATCGGGTGTAATTATAAAATAAAGATTATCTGGATTTTCGTTAATTGTTTTAATTACAGTTTTTATTTCATTAACAGGTGGAATAATAAAATTTTCAGGAAGAATTTTTTTTACGACTTCACTGTTAGTATTTGCAGCATACTTAATCAAATCTGTCCTTATCGCATTCTGATAGTTCCAGATGTTTGGGTTTACAGCAATAGTATTTTTATCATTAACCAGCACCTGTGAATTCAAATCATTCGAGTAACTTTGTAAAATAGAATCCACTTCTTTTTTCTGGATATCATTTAATTTTAATGCATTGATAAATGCCTGCATATTTATAGCAGAACCAACATCAGCTGCATATTTAACTTCTAAAAATCCACGTCCGGTTTTGTCCACATCTAAACTCAAAACCTGTTGCTTCTCATTGTCTAAAGGTAAAGTCTTGTTGAATGCAAAATTGAAAATATCTTCACTTGTAAGATTTGAAGAATAAATTAATGGTCGCAGGTTTGAGAGATATAATTCATTAAGATTTTTTTTCTGATTTGAATAAAATGTTTCAAAAAAGTCAGGATTAAATTTAAAAAATACCATTGCCGCAATAGTTATTAAAGCAAAAACCGCGACAGGTTTTCTGAAATGAAGAGTAAAAGTTGATTTCCTGTTTTCGTTTTTAATTTCTTCAAATAATCGTGTTTCAAAATATGAATCTTCTTTTAAAGGTTTTATTGATGAAATAGATTTGTGAATGTTTTCATATTCGTGCAATGTTTCCCTTAAAAGCGAAGATGATTTAAGTTTTTCTTCTAAAAAATCTTTTTCGGTTTCTGAAAGTTCTCCATCAATGTATGCAGAAAGATTCTCAAAATCCTTTTCAAACTTATTCATAACAACTCCTTTTTATAAGGTTCAAGAAGTTTTTTTAATGCTTCACGAGCACGAAATATCCTCGATTTTATAGTGCCTATTTCAGTCTGAAGACTTTCAGCAATTTCCTGGTAACTCATTTCTTCATAATCCCTGAGAATTAACGGTATTCTAAGTTTATCAGGAAGCTTTGCTAAATTTTCTTTTACAATATCACGAACATCAAAATCATCTTTAATATCAGAAGCAGGATGAGATGAATTTGAATCATCATCTGAATTAAAAGAAGAAAACAGGTTTCTTATTTTAACTTTACGTAAATGATCTTTGCATTTATTTACAGTTATCCTGTACAACCATGTTGAAAACTGTGACTCAAATTTGAATGTATCAAGTTTCCTGAAAACTGAAATAAACACTTCCTGAGCAATATCATCAAGGTGATCAGTATTTCCGAGCATCAGGTAAATTATGTTCCTGACTTTTTCTTTATGTCTTATCACCAGAGTTTTGAATGCAAGTTCATCTCCCTTAATGAATCGATGTATCAAGGAAAAGTCATCATCCAGAGTTAAAATAGTTTGTGGTTTCACTTCGTTAAAATTCTCTTGTTTTTTCATTTCTTTTGACGTCTGATTAAAAAAATAGTTTCAATTTTCATTTATAAAGTCCTTGCAAAAGAGGATACTACTTTTTAAGTTTGGTTAAAAAATAAGGAGATTTAAATGAAAATTAAAGTGTTCGAAAGATACGAAGCCGTTATCATTGAATTAAAAGGAAATGTGATAGGCGGTACCGAAGCCCAGGAGTTTAGCGATTCATTGAAAAAGTTGCTTGAAGAAGGAAAAAGAAAAATAGTTCTTGATCTTTCTGAAGTCAAATTTATGAATTCTTCAGGAATTGGTATGATGATTAGCGCTTTGACTACAGTGAAAAAAGCTGATGGCTATCTAAAACTTGCTAATGTAACAGAGAAGATTGAAAGTCTTCTTGTAATTACAAAACTGATTTCAATATTTGAACATTTTGATTCTGTAGAAGCTGCGGTTCAAAGTTTTCCAAAAGGCTAATCGCTTTTTACATCTGTTTTGAAACTCCGAATTGTCGTTCGGAGTTTTTATTTTCCAAATTTTGTAATAATTATAATCTGGAGTTTTATGAAAGTCTCTGTTCTTGTCGGAAGTCAATGGGGTGATGAAGGTAAAGGTAAAATAGTTGACCTGCTTAGTGAAAACTATGATATTGTGGTACGGTATCAAGGTGGAGCTAATGCGGGACATACTGTTGAGATTGGTGATGATAAATATATACTTCACCTTATTCCATCAGGAATTTTACGTGAGGACGTAATTTGTGTAATTGGCAATGGTGTTGTTATCGATCCTGAAGCCCTTCTTTCTGAGATAAAATTTCTTGAACAAAATAATATTCAGGTAAGCGGAAGATTATTTATTAGTCATAATGCACATCTTATCATGCCTTACCATAAGCTTCTTGATTCAATTAATGAATCAAAAAATAAAATTGGAACAACAGGAAGAGGAATAGGTCCTTGCTATGTTGATAAATATGCACGCAAAGGAATTAAAGTTGTTGACCTGTTGAACCGAAAAGTACTGGAACAAAAAATTCGACAGAATCTTGAAGAAAAAAATCTTCTGATAAAAAACGTTTATCAACAGGAAGAAATGAATGTTGATTTAATAGTAAAACAATATCTTGAATTTGATAAATTTATTGATCAATATATTAAAGATGTTCCTGTTTTTTTGAATCAATCAGTCAAGGAAGGAAAATCAATTTTACTGGAAGGTGCACAGGGCGCACTACTTGATGTTGATCATGGTACTTATCCTTATGTAACCTCTTCAAATCCAACTTCCGGAGGAGCCTGCACTGGAAGCGGATTACCTCCAACAAAAATTACAGATGTGATAGGAATTGTTAAAGCTTATACAACAAGGGTTGGTGAAGGTCCTTTCCCAACTGAATTAATTTCTGAAACAGGAGAAAAACTTAGGAAGATAGGATTTGAGTTTGGTGCAACAACAGGCAGACCAAGACGCTGTGGTTGGTTCGATGCTTTCCTTGTTAAATATTCTGCAATGATAAATGGAATTGATTCTGTTGCTATTACAAAACTTGATGTACTTGATCATTTTGAAGAAATCAATGTATGTACTGGTTATGAAATCGATGGGAAAAAATTAAAATCCTTCCCGACAGATTTTGAAAAATTAAGTCAGGTAAAACCAATCTATGAAACTCTTGCCGGCTGGAATACTGATACTTCGAATTGCGAATCTTATGATGATTTACCTGGCAAAACAAAACAGTATCTTGATTTTATTTCTAAACACGCAGAAATAAAAATTGATATAATATCAGTAGGACCTAAACGCAAACAAACTTTTTTTGTAAAATGAAACTTAAATTTTTCTTAGTCTTTCTTTTATCAATAAATTTAATTCATCCACAGAACAAACTGGTTAACATAAAACTTGTTCAACCGGATGAAGGAGAGGTGCTTGAAATTAATGGAAAAAATTTCTATTTAATTGGTTCTGTAAACTGTAATCTTACCTCTCTTAAAGTAAATAATACTGTTGCTGAAATTGATAAAGATGGTGCTTTTGTTGCATATGCTCCATTAATTTTATTTAATAAAAATGGCGTTGAAAAAGGTAAATTTATTTTTGAAACAAATTGCGATGGTAATTCTTCAATTATAACGAAAGAATATGATATCAAATACCCTTACCTCAGGTTTTCAAACACAAAACTAGAGTTTGATACAACTTGGGAAAGTACACAAACAGAAGATATCAAAATCCAGAAAGGAGAATACTTGAATCTAGAAGTTCGTGTAACTCCTAATTCTATAGTTTCTTGTTCTATTGAAAATGTTGATGGTGAATTTCAAATGACTGAAACAAAAATCATTAATAACTACATCTGGGGTGATGCTGTTTTTGGTGATGGTTTTTGCGGTATTAATGATACAATCAATGGCGTTTATAGATGTTCTATTCTTCTTAACCAACCACTAAATAATTCTAAAATAACATTTACTGCGAAATCATTGAATAATGAAAAAGTTGTCTTTACACAAAAAGGTAAAGTCTCTGTTATTGATGTTAAAACTCCTATCATTGTTAAAACAACTTTTGAATCCAATCTTATTACAGCTCGTTATGCACCATATCTCGGTTATGCTTTGTTTTTGGATGGAGACATTCTTTTGCACAAAACTGGTGAAATAGGAACTTACTCAAAAATTAAATTAAGCAATGACTTAAATGTATTTGTACCGACAAGTTCATTAATAGAAATGCCCTCTGGAACACCATTACCTGTTTCATCAATCTATGCAATCAGAAGTGAGGATGATTCAACATTTACAAACATTCAATTTGGGTTTTCAGAAAGAGTTCCTTACAAAATCATTCAAAATTCAGAACCTCAAAGTTTAACAATTACTTTTTATGGAGTTAATTCTAACATCGATTGGATAAGGTATGATAAAAAATCGGAATTCATTAAAGAGATAAAATGGACACAACCATCAACCGGTGTTCTTGTAGTTACTATCTTATTAAATCAAAAAACACACTGGGGATACTCACCAAAGTATAATGGCTCAACATTTACTCTTAAAATCAACAAACCAGCAAAAAGAAATTCTTCTTCCCTTTTCTGGAGCAATCAATTAAAAGGAAGAAATATCGTAATTGATCCAGGGCATAACCCTGAAAGTGGTGCAATAGGTCCAAGATTAATAAAAGAGAAAGATGTTAATTTTGCAATAAGTTTAAAGCTAAAAAAAATGCTTGAAGATAAAGGTGTCATAGTTCATCTAACGCATAATGGTGAAGGAATTGAATTAAGGAAAAGAAAAGAAAGAATTAACTCTCTGAACCCTGAAATTTGTATCAGTATTCACAATAATGCTGTGCCTCAAGGAGTTGATGTAATAAAATATAATGGAAGTTCAGTCTACTATTATTATCCACAGGCAAAACCTCTGGCCGAAATTTTATACAAAGAAGTTCTTAATGAAGTTAGATTGAAGCCATACGGACTTTACTGGGATAATCTTTATATGTGCAGAATTCCAGAATCAATTTCTCTTTTAGTAGAACCAGCTTTTATGAGTATTCCTTTGCAGGAAAAATTATTGACCACTGAGAGCTTCCAGGAAAAAATTGCCCGGGCAATATTGAATGCCCTGGAAACATTTTATGAAAGATATTCTGAATGAAAATGAGTGGAGGACCAGCTTCGGTCAACATTAAAATTTTACTTCTGGTAATAGCTTTTGCAATTGGTGGCGGAACGCTTCTATATACGCATTCTCTTGTAAAAAGTTTACAAGCACGTGAACGTGATGTCGTACAACTTTTTGCTAAAGGACTTGAATATGTAGCAAATTCATCCCCTGAAAGCAGTGATATTACTTTCTTATTCGAAAATATAATCAAGCCAATAGATTTTCCTTTAATACTTACAAATGATAAAGATGAAATAAATTTTCTTAGTAAATCCGACATTCGAAATATTAAATACGATTCAACTTTATCAAAAGAAAAATTAAAGATTTTTTTCTCTGAAAAACTTAAAGAGCTCGATGAAGAGAATAATCCCATTCTTGTTACTTACGTTACTGAAAGTGATACTTTTATTCTGACAAAAATTCATTACGGAAATTCTGAGCTTGTAAATCAACTTCAATTTTATCCTTACATCCTGTTATTGATTGCCTTTGTATTTGTACTTATTGGATACATTGGTTTCAGTCAAATAAAACGAAGCGAGCAAAGTAACATCTGGGTTGGCATGGCAAAAGAAACAGCCCATCAATTTGGAACTCCACTATCAAGTTTAATGGGCTGGCTGGAAATTCTTAAAATGAATTATAAGGATCCCGACAAAGTTCTGGATACAGCAGATGAAATTGAAGACGATGTACAAAAACTAAACCGGATTACTTATCGCTTTTCTAAAATAGGTTCTAAGCCCGAATTAAAAGAAGAGAATCTTTTTAATACAATAAGACATGTCACAGAATATTTTGAACGAAGATTACCCCAGACAGGAAAGAAAGTTAAACTAGCCGTAGAGGGTGATCAAAACATCAAAGCCAAACTTAACACTGAATTATTTGAGTGGGTTTTCGAAAATCTTATTAAAAATGCTCTTGATGCCATAGAACATGATCACGGTAGAATCGATATTCAAATTAAAACATTGAAAAATAAAATTGAAATTGATGTTACTGATAATGGAAAAGGCATTGATCTAAAAAGACGAAAAGATATTTTTAGACCCGGTTACAGCACAAAAAGACGAGGCTGGGGTTTAGGACTAAGTTTGACTAAAAGGATAATTGAAGATTACCACAACGGAAAAATTTTTGTGAAAAATTCTATACTAAGTGAAGGAACTACTTTTAAGATTATCCTGAAAAAAGTTTAACTCATTTCAAGCATACGCTCAATTGGTTTAAGTGATGCTAAACGCAATTGTTCACTCATAACAATTTCCGGGTAGCCATTCTTTAAACACAGATATATTTTTTCAAGTGTATTCAATTTCATATGAGGACAAATATTGCAGCTGCACCCTTCTTCTGTAGGAGCCTCAATAAAAATTTTATCTGGGCAAGATTTTTTCATCTGGTAAATAATACCTGGCTCAGTTGCAACAATAAATTTGTGCGCAGGATTTTCTATTACATATTTAAGCAAACTGCTTGTAGAACCAATATGATTTGCATACATAAGATAAGATTCTTCACATTCAGGATGGGCAATCACTTTTGCATCAGGATGTTCATATAATAAACCAAGTAATTTTTTTTCATTAAAATGTTCATGAACTATGCAGCTACCGTCCCAGAGCAGCATTTCTCTTCCCGTTTTTTTAATAAGATATTTCCCAAGATTTTTATCCGGAGTAAAAATTATTTTTTGTTCAACAGGAATCTGGTTAATAATTTTTTCTGCATTGGAAGACGTACAAATTATGTCACTTATCGCCTTAACTTCGGCACTGCAATTAATATAGCTTACAATAATGTGGTTTGGATTTTTATTTTTTAATTCTTGTAATAAATCTGCTGGACAACTCTCTGCCAGTGAACAACCTGCGTTCATATCAGGTATTAAAACTTTTTTTAGAGGATTTAGAATTTTTGCTGTCTCCGCCATAAAATGAACACCTGCAAAAACAATTGCATCTGCTTCTGTTGATTTTGCTTTGCGAGATAAATCAAGTGAATCACCAACAAAATCAGCAATCTCTTGTATTTCTGCTTCTTGATAATAGTGCGCAAGCAACACAGCATTTTTTTCTTTTCGCAGTTTGCGTATTTCCTCTATTAATTCTTCTTTGTCCAAATTATTTTTTTCTTTTTCCATTTTCTTTTATGAATATCTATTAGTGAATATTCAAAATTATTTTTTCATTTCTTAAAATTGAAAATTTATTCTCAACAACAATAAACAAAAAAAATTTTTTTAACTATTGATAAAAAAATCCCAGTTTAATTAACTGGCATAGGACTTGCAAATTTAACAGTGCAGTGATGATACTGCATAGCACACCTCCTTATAGAAACACACAATACTGTTATGGTCTTGCCCTCTTTCCATAACAGTATTATTTTTTTAAACAAAAAAAAAGAACGATTTAATTTCGTCCTTTTTTTGTTTTCTAATTTTATTTCAACAATATCATTTTTTTTGTTGCAGCAAAGTTGCCCGCTTGTAAACGATATAAGTAAATTCCATTCGGTAATGTCGAAGTTTTACTTCGACCAACAAATTCTACTTCATAAATACCGGGTTGCTTTTCTTCATTTACCAGTGTAGTTATTTCTCTTCCGAGCATATCAAAAACTTTGAGAGTTATAAATCCTTTTTGCTCTATCCGGTATTTTATCTTTGTACTTGGGTTAAATGGGTTTGGATAATTCTGTTCAAGATGAAATATATTAACTGCATAAATATCATTAATATTAGAGATATTTATTCCAACCTGGTTTGAAGGAAAACTTTCGTTATAACCCGGATCGTAAGCAGTAACTACAAAATAGTAAGGCGTAACCGGTTTTGATATAAATGTATAAGATGCTGTTGTATCATTCATTATTTTAAATCTTATTACATTTTTAATATCAGAAATATCTACGGGTGAGGTTTGTCCACAATATAGATTATAATAATATGCCGTATCACCATCAGATGCCGGAACAGATTTTCTCCACTTGAAATAATAAGTAAGTGAATCAGTTGTAGTAATTGTAAGATTAACTGGCGTACTTGCTCTTACGCTATCTTTCCATGGCATTGAATAAATATTCGCTGGATATTTGTATTGATTTCCTTTTATCAAGTCGTATATACTTTTCAGGTTTGAAGTAATCATTTCGGTTCTGAAATAACTTTGTCCGTGTGAACCAAAATATCTCCCTGTGTCTATCTGATTTAATATTTCTGATGCAGGCCAGTTTAATTCGCTTGGAGCCATATTGTAAACAGCATTTGCAAGATACAAGTGTCGTCCGAACAATGTACTTTTCTTTCCAACATTATTTACCCACCAATCAGCAAGTAAAGCGTAGTTCTGGTTTCCGCCTATTGCCCAGTATGTCTGAGGTGCAAGATAGTCATGCTTTTTTAACATAACCCATCTTTTTGAATCCTGATAAATATCATAATAAGATTGCCAGCCTGAAACCCCCGGAATATTCACATAGATACCAATTGGCGCACTTCCAACTTTCACTCTTGGTTTTACTGCACGAATGCTATCGTAAATTTGAGTTACAAACTTATTTATATTTTCTCTTCGCCAATCTTCCCAGTTCATTCCCTGTCCGTACTGGTTATATGTTGTAGTATCGCTAAAAAGTTTTCCCGGGTATCGAATAAAATCGAAATGAATAGCATCTATGTTATAATTACGAACCATTTCCATTGCAACATCTACAAGGTAATTACGAACTTCAGGTAAACCAGGATCAAGCCACCACTCCGTTGTTGAACCACTTACATACTTACGAACCCATGATGGATGACTTAACAATACATGCTGCGGACTTGTATTTGATGGTAGTGTTGCACTTGGCCATACTTTATATACATTCCACCATGCATGCAATTCCATTCCTCTTTTATGACATTCTTCTATAGCAAACTGTAATGGATCATAACCGGGATTGCCTCCCATTGTTCCCGTTAAACAAATTGCCCATGGTTCTTTTACAGAAGGATAAAGCAAATCACCTCGTGAACGAACCTGCAAATAAATTGTGTTAAAGTTTGCTGCCTGAAGTTTATTAAGCAATGTTATCAACTCTGCTTTTTGTGCCGATGCACCACTTGTCTTTGGCCAATCAAGATTATAGTTAGTTGTAAGCCATACTGCTCTTACTTCTTCTTTGGGTTGTGAATAAATACATAATGAAATAACTGAAATGAAAAATAATGATGTAACAATCCTGAACATATAATTCCTGAAATTTTTTACCCAAATATAAGTGTTGCTTGATATTTTTTCTCACCCTTTTTGAACCGTATTGAATATCTTATTGTAACAGTTAATTAATAAAAAAGAGTAGTAACAGGTTTATATCTTTATATAATAAAAATTTTTCCAAAGTTTGAACCGCAATCAAAAGAAACAATTATGACTGCTTTAAAATTAAATACAACTATCTATATTTCTGCAATAGTTGGTATTGATGTTTGTCAAATAAAGAAAACACTTAAACAAAATTTTGAAAGAGATGCCATACTTCGGGCATCTCTTTTTTGTTTGTAGAAGTCAGTTGCTTTTTTCCCATCTGAAGTTACTAATTTGTAAACTATAGTTAACACTTCTTTTCTATAAGACAGAAAAATCTCCTCATAAGTTAGAATGTTTATTCGTTAAGATAATCTCAATTACCCTTTAGTTGATGATTTTAGGTATAGAGTTACTGACATTTTTACCTAAGTTATGACATTTGTCCATCAAGGAACATCAACTGAGTGTCGAGGGAGAGCAACTGAGCGTCTAGGGAGAGCAACTGACTGTCAAGGGACATCAACTGAGCGTCAAGGGAGAGCAACTGAGCGTCGAGGAAGACCAACTTGGAAATAATGAGCAGTTTTTGGGGTTCATGATAAAAGATATAGCGGAAAAAATCGCTTATTACTTTTTCTTTTAGCATAATCGAATAAATTTTAGATATCAAATGCACATAACAATGACTATTTTTCATTAACTTGTAGATAGAATAATAAGAATTCTAAACTTTCTGGTTTAATGTATTTCTGATACAATCTAAGCAAAGGAAATAATTATGAAAAAGTTAATTCTGTACTCTGTAGTTGCGTTTCTAATTCTCGATTCCGGTTTTGCACAGGTTCTTAGCAATTCAATAATTGAATGCTATTCTACACTTAATCAGAGAGAGAAATATCCTTATTACTATATAGGTGTTCAGGATGGTATTGGAAAGATTTTTACAAAACAACAACACTCCCCTGCATGGATAGATGTTATTTATGAAGATAATTATGTTCTGTTTCGTATAAGCGGAACTAATCTCTATCTCACCTGGACAAATGATAATAATCTTATAAAAGCAGTGGAAGGTAAATCGGACAGAGCAAAATTTATTAAAAGAAAAGCAATTGGAACAGACAATACTTCTTTCTTCAGCTATGAATCTGCAACTGAAAGCAACCATTACCTTCGTCATACAAATTATATTATGTATGTCCACGATGCTTCAAATCCACCACAAAAAGAATTTTTCAAGCAGGACGCATCCTTTAAGATTGAAGCCGGACTTTTAGAACCGACAAAGGATATTGAAGATGAAAATCCCGGTTTGTTTGGAATACATAAGATACAGTGCTATTCAGTGTTCGAATCAAGAGATGATAAAGAATTGTTTTACATTGGTAAAAACAATAATAAAGGTATTATTGTAACAACAAAGAAAGATGGTAAGTACAAGCAGCAATATGGTGAACCAACAGTTTTTGAAATCCGTTACAGACAGGATGCCGGTATAACAGCTGTAATATTTAAAGACCAGGCATCAGGGAAATATTATTCTGTATCAGGAAAAGAAATTAGATTAGTAGATAATTTTTCAGATGCAGCTATATTTTATCCGCGCCCAAACCTTGCAAAAAAAGACGCAAGAGCCTGGTTTAGTTTTGAATCTAAAGTACTTCCCGGATATTATCTGCGGCATTTTGCTTTTATCCTGTATGTCCATCCTGTGGAGAATAAAGAAATATACAGACAGGATGCTACATTTAGAATACTGGAATGATTACTTGTCATTTTGAAAATTTGAAAAAAAATTAAGTGGTACATGATTAAGTAACTGCCACTTATCTTGTATTCACTCCGATTATTGATTTAGATTTAATAATAATACGAATACTTCATCTAAGGAAATTCATCTTACTAATTTTGCAACTAAAATTTTTAAGAGAATAAATATGGAAAATCAAAGAACGCGATTATGTCCTGTTGAAAAAGCAAATTCCCTCGATAGTAAATTCCGCAGATGGTTACAAAACCCGGAAAAAATTTTATTTCCTTATGTTAAAGAAGGGATTACTGCTCTGGATGTTGGTTGTGGTCCCGGTTTCTTTACAATTGAACTGGCTAAACTTGTAGGTACGAATGGAAAAGTAATAGCGGTTGATTTGCAGCAGGGTATGATTGAGAAAGTTAAAGGTAAAATTAAGGGTTCTGAATTAGAAGAAAGAATTAAACTTGTAAAGTGTGAAACCGACAACTTAAATGTAAGCGAGAAGGTTGACTTTGCATTAGCATTTTATATGGTTCACGAAGTGCGAGATAAAAATAAATTTTTTAAGCAATTACACAACACATTAAAAGAAGGCGGACAATGTTTGTTGGTAGAGCCAAAGATGTTTCATGTTAAGCAAAAGGAATTTGAAACAACTCTTTTAATTGCACAAGAAAATGGTTTTGAATGTCTTCCCGCTTTTAAATTATTTGCAAGCTGGTCTGCTTTGTTAACGAAGATTTAAAATTATTGAGGTAATTTAATTATAATGCAGGTGCCGGGTTTGCCGGGTTTTGCATATTCGCTGGGACTTTCAATTTTAATTTCGCCGCCATGTTTTTCAACAATTCTTTTTACGATTGATAGTCCAAGTCCTGTGCCTTCGTAACCGCTTTTATTACGGATGTTTGAAGCACGGTAAAAATCTGTAAATAGTTTTTGAATATCTTCTTTTGGAATACCAATACCGTCGTCACAAACTTTTATTTCAAGCAGGTTCATATTTTGATTAATCTGTACTACGATGTTAGCCTCTTCTCCTGCGTACTTAATAGAGTTACCAATTATGTTCGAGAAGACAAGTTCGAGCAAGAACTTATCGCCATCCATTTCAGTAATTTGTTTACGGTTATCGATAAATTGAAGGTTCATCTTTTTTGCTTCAATATTAACACGGTGCTTTTCTATTACAGATATAATTAGTTCACCAATATCCATCTTTTCTTTAAAGATTTGTTCAAGCAGACGAAGTTTAGAAACTTT
The DNA here is from genome assembly GCA_964596145.1 of uncultured Ignavibacteriaceae bacterium. Classification (GTDB taxonomy): domain Bacteria; phylum Bacteroidota; class Ignavibacteria; order Ignavibacteriales; family Ignavibacteriaceae; genus CAZHVS01. The sequence continues at coordinate 2,079 of CAZQSR010000037.1, read as the reverse complement.
GAGGACATTGTTTATTAATTCTATAGCTTCGTTGCATCTTGTATAAACTCTTTGAAGCTTTTCTTCAACTTGTTCTGAGATAGGACCAGTAAATTTACCAAGGACAATATTTAAAAAAGAAATTGCACCGGAGATAGGGGTTTTAATTTCGTGCACAACGGACATAATATATTTTTGTTTTTCCTGTTCAGCTTTTTCAAGTTTATCAAAAGATTCTACTAAATCCTGTTCAAGTTTATAGAGTTGTTTTGCAATACCATTTGCAAGAAAAACACTGGTTAAAATTATGAATGCAAAAATTGTATTAGTAATTACGATGTAAACCAGGTTATCATAAAGAGGTTGATCGTACAAGCCGCTTAAAGAGTGATGAGGGATAAAACCTTTATATTCAAAAAAAGCAAAAAGAGCAAAAGCAATAATAATTTGTATAGCAAGCGTATAGACAATTCTTCCGGGAAGAATCATACTTCCTATAATCATATGAAAAATAAAGAGCATGTAAAGAGGAGACTCAATGCCGCCGGTATAATAAACAAGTAAAGCAAGAGCAACTACATCACAAATAATTTGGATTAATGAAAAGTGAAGGACATTAAAACTGCCCGATTCAGTTTTTATTTTATTTCTAATCTTATGGAAAAGTATATTATAAAGTAATATAGAAGTAGAGATTACAATTATGGCAATATCCTGAGTTTGGGAATAGGAAAAATTAAGTAAGAATTGACTAAAGATAAAAAAGGCAATCAGTACAAATACGGCACCGTATCTTAGATTAATAAACCAATTATTTCTGCGTTTAATTGCTTGCCAGAACTCACTAAAATGTGTTGCCCATGCAGGGACTAAAGAATCCAAATTTGTAATCCTTAAAATTCTTTAAAATTTTATTATGAATTTAATATAAGATTTTAAATTTCAATAAGGAAAATTCTTGATAAAAAAATCCCCTCGTTTGCGAGGGGATTTTCATTGAATTACACGATATATTTTCCGCGTTTAAGATAATGAGTGTGTAGTAATTTATGAGAAAGCTCACTGCAAGGTCCTTCTTTGAAGAATCTTTCATAGATGTACTTAACATAAGTATTCTCGTGCGATTTTCTTAAAGGCAAAGCAGCATCTTCAGCATAAATAGCTTCAGCACGTTTCTTTCTTATTTCGGGACTTGTAGGAATTGGTTGTCCACCTCCGCCAATACATCCGCCCGGGCAAGCCATAATCTCAATGAAATGAATATCATCAAGTTCACCGGCTTTTAACATTTCCATAACTATTTTAGCATTTGCAGTACCGTGAGCAACCATAAATTTGAAATCAACACCTTCAAGGAAACTATATTCAGGTACGCAGCCTTCAAGTTTAACTGAAGCTTGTTTAATACCTTCAAATCCACGGCATGCTTCAATATTGAGATTCTCAAAAGGAACCTGTCTGCCGGTAACTAATTCATAAGCAGTTCTTAATGCAGCTTCCATAACGCCGCCGGTTGCACCAAAAATTAATCCTGCACCGGATGCTTCACCAAAAGGCTCGTCAAAGCCGGTCTTAGGCATTTCGGTTAATTTAATTCCTGCTTCTTTAATCATCTTTGCAAGTTCACGTGATGTTAATCCATAATCAACATCTTTGTAACCCGAGCTGTTCATCTCCGGTCTGTTGCATTCAAATTTCTTTGCAGAGCAAGGCATCAATGCAACGCTTACAATGTTCTTTGGGTCTATCCAGTATTCCTGGGCATAAAATGTTTTTATAATTGAACCAAACATCTGTTGAGGAGATTTTGCAGATGAAAGATGGTCAAGATATTCAGGATAAAAATGTTCAATATATTTTACCCAGCCAGGTGAACATGAAGTAAATTGTGGAAGTTTTACAGAAGTATCTCCATCAACAATTTTATGTTTTAACCTATGGAGTAATTCAGTTCCTTCTTCCATAATTGTAAGGTCTGCAGTAAAGTTTGTATCGAATACTCTGTCGAAACCAATTCTCTTTAATGCAGTGTTTAATTCCTGTGTCAGGGAAATTCCTGCAGGTAATCCAAATTCTTCTCCTATTGCCGCGCGAGGTGAA
>CAZQSR010000036.1:0-19734 GCA_964596145.1 uncultured Ignavibacteriaceae bacterium | reverse complement strand
AGAAATTTTGATGGATCTATACGGCACAATAAAAATCCAAATAAATTTTTATGACTTGCATCTGAGTAAAGCGGAATTCCAAGGTCTATATGTATATAATTCACATGCTGTGAAGTGTGTAAATCTGAAAAGAGAGGTTTGCCGATTTTTTTTATCTCTATCAATAATTCTTTTGCGTGTTGACCAATATAATCACCGCTTATAGAAGAGATTAAAATATTTAATTCAGAATCTATCAATAATATTTCGTTGTATTCTTCTTTATTTTTGAAAGAGTTTATCCATTGTAAAATTTTCTTTTTATTGTCATGGTTTTTATTAAGGTTTTTAGAAAGGCGGTATATTTCTTCCATCAGTATTTGATTTGATATAATAGAATATGCATCTTCTAATCTTTCATTTCGCCACCAAGATATTTGTCCGATTTTTAATTTTGCTATAGACTGAAGCTCATTGTTAATTGAAGAAGTAATTTGTGAGGATTGAGAATTATAAAAAACCAGACCCGCAGAAATAATAAGCAAAACTAAAAAAGTATAAAAAATAATGGTGATACGGGGGATTTTCTGTTCAAGAACTTCTTCAATTGCCATATGAACTACTCCAGTTATAAATAGCAAAAATCTTTCGAAAAAGAAAGACTTAATTATAGAATTACTCAAAGTCTTAATTTAAAATATTAAAAAAAATAGTGATTGAAAAGAAAATTTTAGAAATTAATATTTGGATGGAATTGAAGGGGGGGTGCTTACGACTCGAATTGTTTTTCAATTTCTGAAAGTTTGAAACTCAATTCTTCCCACTTTGTTAATTCGGCCTTTAGTTTTTCTTTTATAAAATTGTATTCAAAATTTTTTTCTTTTGCTAATAATGGATTGCTATAAATGGATTCCATTGCGAGTTCAGTTTCAAGTAGTTTTTCTTTTTCTTCAAGTAGTGAAATGCTTTTTTCAGTTTTATTAATTTCCTCTATCAAATCTTTTGTGCTTTCATATCTTTTTTGTCGTAGTTCAGCTTCAATTCTTTTTTGCTCTTTTCTTGTTAAAGTATTCTGTGGGTTTGTTTTTAGTTTATCTTTTTGTCCATCGAAATTAAAAACTTCAAGGCGTTTATTAAGATAATAATCAATTCCACCGACAAAAGATTTTATTATTCCTTTTCTTATTTCAACTACTTTATTCACAATTGGTTTAAGGAAATCAACATCGTGAGAGACCAACACTAAAGAACCCGTAAAATCTGTAAGAGCTTTTTGTAAAATTAATTTAGAATTATAATCAAGATGATTAGTTGGTTCATCAAGTATTATCAGATTAGCTTTTGTCAGAAGAATTTTTGCAAGAGCAACTCGACTTTTTTCTCCTCCGGAAAGTATTCCAACTTTTTTAAAAACATCATCACCATTAAAAAGAAAATTTCCCAACAACGATCTTAATTGTCCTATAGTTTTATCCTGTGCAATTTCATCAAGAGTTTCAAGAATATCGAGAGAAGGATTTAATTCATTAGCAACGTCCTGTGCATAGTAAGCAATAGAAGTGTTGTGACCTAAGATTCGCTTACCATTGTTAAAAGAAATTACTCCGGCAATTATTTTAGCAAGAGTAGTTTTTCCCGCTCCATTTGGACCAACAAAAGCAATTTTATCACCACGCTCAATTTGAAAATTTAAATTATTTATTACTTGGTTATTATCATAAAATTTGGAAATATTTTGAAGTTCAATATTAATTCTTCCGCTCTGAGGAGCAGGTGGAAATATTATGTTAATGTTCTCTTTGTTCTCTGGTAGTTGAATTAATTCGATCTTTTCTAGCTGCTTAATACGACTTTGAACCTGTTTCGCTTTTGTATTTTTATAACGAAATCGTTCGATAAATCTTTCAGTCTCTTTTAACTTTTTTTGTTGCAAAATAAATTGATGTTCAACCTGTGCATCTCTTTCTTCTTTGTATTTTAAATATGCATCGTAATTACCATTAAAGATATTAAACCTTGAAAGATATATCTCAAGAGTTTTTTTTGTAAGTGCATTCACAAAATGTTTATCGTGAGATACAATTATCATTGCACCTTCATAAGATTTCAGGAAATCAACCAACCATTCAAGCGAGTCGATATCTAAATGATTTGTTGGTTCGTCAAGCAATAATACATCGTTCTGTGAAATGAGAATTTTTGCAAGAGCAATTCGCATCTGCCAGCCGCCCGAAAGTTCATCTGTCAAACGAAATAAATCTCTTTCTTCGAATCCTAATCCTAGTAAAATTTTTTCGACTTTACTTGAAGCACTGTATGAATCTAATTCTTCTAACCTATGATGAACTTCACCTAATTGATGGACAAGATCATCTCTCTCTTCATTGTTTAGATGGTTATCATTAAGCTGGCTGGTAATTTCTTTCTCTTTTTCCTGCAGCAAAATGATGTCTGTAAGTGCTGATTTAGCTTCATCAAAAACTGTCTTACCAGAGTGAGTAACATTATCTTGCGGAAGATAGCCGATTGTTATTCTTTTTTGCTTTTGAACACTTCCTTCTTCAGGTTGTAGTTCTCCAGTAATTATTTTTAAAATTGAAGATTTTCCTGTTCCATTTGCTCCGACAAGAGAATAGCGATCGCCGGCATTTATTTTTAAATTAATGTTCCGGAAAAGATAATTGCCTCCAAACTGAAGGGAAATATTATTTAAATCAATCATTCTTAATTATTTTCTGATCACTGCTATTTTTTCTTTAGCGATGTTATTTCCATCTTTATCGTATGCAATAATTAAATAAATACCACTATTAACTTTATTTCCGTTAATATCAGTACCGTTCCAATAACCTATTCGCCCACCTGGTGTTACAATATGATTTACAAGCTCTCCTGATATTGAAAAAATTTTCAGTTCTGAATCTTTAACAAGTCCATCAACAGTAAGATTTGTATTTGTTTCGTCAATAATAAAAGGGCTTGGATAAACTGAGAGTTTATCAAAACTTTCTTTTGGAGAAAGAATAGATGTATGAAATGCTGTTAATCCACCTTCACATCCAACATAAACAATTCCTCTTTCTTCATCAATAGCAATACTCCGTATAATATCTGAAACCAGGGGAGAATTTTTTGAATCGAAAGCTGCAACAAGTTCTCTTCCATCAGAAGTAACTACAAGTAAACCCTGGTTAGTTCCAACCCATTTTTGATCGATGGCATCTACAGCAATACAATTTATGCTTTGTTGTCTTAAAGAAAAAAGAGAACTTATTCTTAGTTGTGGAGTAGAATTTAAAACTGTATTTGTATTCGAAATGACATTTACTCCTAAACTTGTCCCAACCCAAATATCACCTCTTTTATCAAGAGCAAGAGCATTAACGTAGTTGGTGTTAAGCCCGTTTGAAGAATTTAAATAACCATATTTATCATCTGTAAAAACAGTAAAAGTTTTTTTGCCGCTGGAAGAATTTTCATTAAAATAATGTAAACCCGGTCTGTCTCCACTTGTTGAAACAAACCATTTAGTATCATACTGGTCAATCATCAACATTCTATATTGAGTTGGTGCAACGCTGGGGTCAGTGAGATTATCAAATCCATACCAGGTACTATCTGAAGTTAACACCGAAAGAGTTTTTCTGTTACTTGCTTCATAATTAAGTATCCATAAATTTCCCTGTGAATCTTTTTTAATGAAGTTATAACGATGAATGCAGGATTTATTTTTATTCCAACAAGAGGAGTATTATAGGCTCCATAATGTATTAGTTGATCTTTATCATTTATTTTTACAAAGCCAGTACCCCATGTTGCAAGATAAGTATTTTTATCAGGTGTGTATGCATAATAAACTGCGTTCACAACATTTGAAGAGATTGCATTAAGATTAAATTCTTTCCAGTTATTCATATCAAATCTGAAAGCACCTTTGAGGACGTGGTCATCGCCGGTGCTAACCCAAAGGTTTCCTAAAGGGTTCACGCTTAAATTAAAAAATATATTGTATGATGGACCATTTGGATAGAAGGAATTCGAATTAAAATTTTGATCAATTACTTCAAGTCCTAACTCCGTAGCAAGATAAATTTTATTATCAATGCTAATTATTTTTCCGGGATATTGATTGGAAGTAAAAATCAGTTTTGTTACTCCGTTTCTATACAGATATAAAGAATTGATTACAGAATTATTTAAAGTGAAATTTGCTAAGATAAATAACGAATCATTTTTAATGAATATGTCTTTTATATATTTTCCGCTAAAAAAATTATCAATTGCAAACCATTGGCTGCCATTAAAAAAAGATAAACCAGAACCTGAAGCACAGACAATGGTATCCCTGTAATTTGCAATTTTTATTATGTTATTATCAGGTAATCCATTGCTTGTAGAATAAACATTCCACGATTCAGGAGCAATTAAATTTATCGTCCCAGGTTTTTGTATAGCAACACCTGAACTTGTAGCAACATAAAAAAGATTTTTCGTAAAAACTGCAGAATTCACTTTTACATTAGAAGAAAAGCTGCCGAATTTAAAGTAAGTATCAAAAAATGATAGGGAGGAACAGTTTATCAATGAAATTCCGAAGTCGGTTGAAACTACTGCTGTATCGCCCTTGATTATAATACTGTTGATGCTTTTTGATGCTCTGCCTGAATTATAAATATCTACAATTCTTTTAAATGAATTGTTCGCTGGATTGTAAACATCAATAATTCCGTTGCTGCTTCCAAACCAGATTTTCCCTTCATTATCAAGAGAGAGAGAAGTAATTGGTGAACCATTTAATCCTTCAGTTTTTGTAAAAACTTTGTAAGAAGAATCTTTAATGTTAAAGAAAAAGGCACCTCCTTCACCCGCACCCCAGAAGCCTAAATTAAATACAATTCCACTTGAAATTTTTTTTTGAGAAGTATAATTTTTTGTTTTTAAAATGTGTTGTGGAAAAACATTAATCGTGATTCCAATAATTAATAATAATCCAAAAGCCTTATAAGCTTTCATAAATTAATCCTTGTATTGTTATTCAGTAGCAAAAAAGATAGGCTTACCTCTTTACAAAGATTTTGTCATTAAGAGAATGCAAGTAAAACATATCGTTTATCTATGTACAATAGAATTTTTCTTTAAATACAGTTGTTAATTTAACAGAAATAAACAACCGCTCAAATGAATTTTTTTATCAGTGCAGAACTTTATTAAGATTTGCCATCTCAATAGCTGTTAAAGCAGCATCCCAGCCCTTGTTTCCTGCTTTTGTTCCTGCACGTTCAATGGCTTGTTCGATTGAATCTGTTGTAAGTACGCCAAAAATAACCGGCAATTCATTTTTCAAAGTTACTGTTGCAATTCCTTTTGAAACTTCGTTAGCAATATAATCGAAATGAGGAGTATCACCTTTAATTAAAGTGCCAAGACAAATGACCGCATCAAATTTTTTCTGAGATGCTAACTTTTCTGCAGCAAAAGGTATTTCAAAAGAACCCGGAACTTTAACAATAATAATATTATCGTCTTTACAGCCATGTCTTTTTAAGCAGTCCAGAGCACCTTCTACTAATTTTGTTGTTATGAATTCGTTAAATCTGCTTTCAACAATTGCAAATTTAAGAGCATCAGCATTAAGATTACCTTCAATAATTTTCATTTTTTTATTCCTGCAATTTTATTTTTAAGAAAACTTTCTTTGAAGTTGTTTTTTAATATTTATTATAGAATCCGAATTAATAAAATATTTTCCAAAATTCTCTTCGTCATTTCTTTTTCCGCCATGAAAATCGGAACCACCTGAGTATAAAAGGAAATAAGCATTAGTAATTTCTTTGTAATACTTTACTTTAATATCACTATGCGTCGGATGAATTGCTTCAATTCCATCAACACCAGCGTCAATCAAATCTCTTAATAACACAGCAGAAAGATTATCCGGATGAGCAATAAAAGAAATTCCACCTGCGTCATTAATTATTTTGAAAGCACTCGCCGGTGAAATATGTACTTTTCTTTCATTAGCAGGGCATCCATCTCCAATATATTTATTAAATGCTTCATAATAATTGGAGACAAAACCCTTATTAAACATTGCCTGAGCTATGTGAGGTCTTCCTATTACAGAATTTTCTGCACTGGAGACAACATCATAAATGCTTAAATCGAATCCAAGTTTATTAAGATTTTTGACGATTCTTTCAGCTCTTCTTAATCTTTCATCCCTGAAAAATTTTAAATAACGTTTTAATTCCGAATTTTCTTTATCAATAAAATAACCGAGAATGTGAACTTCTTTATCACCGATATCCGAACTTAACTCAACTCCCGGAATAACTTCAATATTTTTTTCACGTCCTGTTTTTATTGCATAATCAATAGCATCAGTTGTGTCGTGATCGGTTATGCTTAAAACTTTTATATCTTGCTCTTGTGCTTTGTTTATTATTTCTTCGGGAGAATAAAAACCATCTGAATAAAAAGTATGTACATGCAAATCTGCTTTAAAGGCCATAAAAATTATTTGTACATCTCTTTGAAGGATTCATAATCCAAAATTCTAAGCTTGTTACCATCTAGTTCAATTAAACCACGTTTGGAAAAAGCATGTAAGGTTCTCGAAATGGTTTCCCTTGAAGTTCCAGCCATATTTGCAAGGTCTTGTTGAAATGGCAATTTTTCTATCTCAACGATACCCTGTTTAATCTTACCAATATCATCAGCAAGTTGAAGAATAACAGTTGCAACTTTACCTTCAGCATCTTTTAATGAAAGAGATTTTATCTTCATATCTGCAGCACGAAGACGTTTAGTCAGTTCCTGTAATAATGAAATGGAAATTTCAGGGTGATTATATAACAAATCGAGAAAATCACTTCTTTGTATCAGGAAAATTTCAGAAGTTTCAATAGCTGTAACATTAGCCGACCTGTTCAGACCATCCAATATTGCCATTTCTCCAAAGAAGTCAGAATCTCCGAGTATTGACAATATAACTTCCTTGCCATCATCACTAACACGTGAGACCTTGACTTTTCCATGCACTATTACAAAAAGAGCAGTGCCTGCTTCATGTTCAAGAAGGATAACTGAATCCTTCTCATAAATTTTCTTCTTACCCAGTAAAGAGATTTTTGTAAGAGTTTCTTCTTCTAAATCTGCAAAAATTGGTACATTCATTAGAAATTGATGACTTTTTTCCATAATACTTTCTTAGATTTATTCTTAAGCGAAATATAATTTCAGCAATGTTGAAAAGCAATAATGTTCTTCCCAAATGAATTGGATTTAAGAATCTGCTTAACTAAATTTTGAATGTCAATTTATGAAATTAAATTAATTACACAGGAGAAATAAAATGGCTATAAAAGTTGGTATTAATGGTTTTGGTCGTATTGGAAGATTAGTCTTTAACGCAATCGCTGATAGAGGATTACTGGGAAAAGAAATAGAAGTGGTTGCAGTTGTTGATGTAAGTACAGATGCTAAGTACTTTGCTTACCAGTTAAAGTATGACTCTGTACATGGAAAATTTAATGGTGAAATTAAAACAGAAAAAAGTAAACCAGAACTTGAAGCTGATGATATTCTGGTTGTTAATGGCTGCAAAACGCATTGTATTGCTGCTACAAAAGAACCCTCTCAATTACCTTGGAAAGAACTTGGAGTTGATTATGTCTTCGAAGCATCTGGATTATTTACCGATTCTGAAAAAGCAAAAGGGCATCTCACCGCGGGAGCAAAAAAAGTAATTATTACTGCTCCTGGTAAAGGTGATGTTAAGACAATTGTAATGGGTGTTAATGATAATGAATATGATAATTCTAAACATCATATTATCTCAAATGCTTCCTGCACTACAAATTGTCTTGCACCAGTTGTCTACGTTTTGTTGAAAGAAGGTATTGGAATTGAAACCGGTTTGATGACAACAATTCATGCTTATACTGCAACACAAAAAACAGTTGATGGTCCTTCAAAGAAAGACTGGAGAGGTGGAAGAGCTGCTGCAATAAATATTATTCCGTCAACTACTGGTGCTGCAAAAGCTGTTGGTGAAGTTCTTCCTGCTACAAAAGGGAAATTAACAGGAATGTCCTTCCGTGTTCCAACACCAGATGTTTCAGTTGTAGATTTAACATTCAGAACAGAAAAAGAAACATCCATTGAAGAAATTGATTCTTTAATGAAAAAAGCTTCTGAAACTTATCTTAAAGGAATTTTAGGATATGCAAATGAAGAACTTGTTTCTACAGATTTCATTCACGATGAAAGATCTTCAATTTATGATTCACTTGCAACAAAACAGAATAACCTAAAGGGTGAAAAAAGATTCTTCAAAGTCGTGTCATGGTATGATAACGAATGGGGTTATTCGATTCGTTGTGTAGATTTGCTGCTAAAAATAGCAAAGTAAATTTTGAGCCGAAGTTTTTCTTCGGCTTTTTTATTTTAGATAAGAGTAATTGGGGCTAATTCGTTAAAGACTTCATTCTTTTTATATAAAACTTTTTCAAGGAATAACCCTGAAGGCGGTGCAGTATATTTTGCTGGCTCGGAAGATTTGTTCTCAAAATAAAAATTAATAATTCCTGGTTGCAATTTTCCTCTTCCTATTTCTACTAAAACTCCAACCATCCTTCTAACCATCTTCCAAAGAAAATGTGAACCTAAAATACGAATGAGTATAAGGCTATCTGTTTCTTTTAATTCAACTTTTTCTATCATCACTTTTGTTGATTTTTCTTCCTCATCTTTATCAGCAAAAGAAGCAAAGTCGTGCATTCCTTCGAATAATTTTAAACCTTCTTCCATGCTTTTTATATCCAGTTTATCTTTTATCCACCAAACAAAATTTTTTGCAAAAGCTGTTCTTCTTTTTGAGATTTGATAAATATAACTTCTGCTTATTGCGTCGTGTCTGGCATGAAAATTTTTATTTGTCTTTTCAATCTCTAGAATATTGATATCAGAAGGAAGAAGGTCATTAATTTTCATTCTGATTATTTCTGGAGCAAGCATAGTGTTCACATCAAGATGTGCAACCTGACAAAGAGCATGAACTCCACTGTCAGTTCTTCCAGAACCCTGAAACGAAAAATCAGTACTAAAAATTTCTGAGGCAGCCTTAATAATAGTGCCTTGAATTGTTTTAGCATTTTGTTGTTTTTGCCAGCCGCTGTAACGGGTGCCTTCATATTCAATATAAACTTTAAAACGTGCCATTATAAAATCAACGAATTTTCTGCATACGTATCGGAAGTTTCAAATACTCTTGCAGTTATTTTTTTTATATTTGATGGTAAACCACTTTTTTTTATTTCAACTAATAAATAGCTGCAAATATTTTCAGCGGTTGAATGAAAATTGACAATTACGTTTTTTGAGTTTAATTTCGTTAATACTTCAATTAATTCACTATCCTCTGAGCAAACTAAAAAACCATGGTCAAGTTTATTTAGAATTGTACTTACAATTGAGTCAAGTTCATAATAATCCAGCACAATTCCATTATCATCAGGATTGCCTTCAATCTCGATTCTGGTTTTATAAGTATGACCGTGTAAATTTTTACAATTGCCTTTGTGAAATGGTAGTCTATGTCCCATTTCCCATGTAAATTCCTTGGCTATTTTCATCAAACACCTCTCCTGTCTGGTTTCCATATATATTTATGTAATTGTAATTGAAATCTTATTTGCAAATTATCCTGAAGTATCCAATTAACCAAAGTAACTGGCTCAATTCTTCCAAAGACCGGTGAAAATAAAATTTGGCATTTTTCTGATAATGAATACTCAACGATTGTTTTTAACACCCAATCATAATCTTCTCTGCTGCCGATTACGAATTTCACTTCATCACTTGTTTTAAGAAACGCAATATTGTCATAAAGATTTTTATGCATCATCCCGCTTGATGGACATTTCAAATCCATAATAATTTTTACTAAGGGATTAACATCCTGAATTGAAATACTTCCACTTGTCTCTATCATCACTGAAAATTGTTTTTCGCAAAGAATATCGATTAATTGATAAACATCTTTCTGTAATAACGGTTCACCGCCGGTAATTTCAACAAGTTTACAGTTAAACTCGGAAATTTCATTCATAATTTTTTCAATCGAATAATCCTTACCTTCATAGAATGCATATTCGGTATCGCAATAAGTGCATCTAAGGTTACAACCAGTTAGTCTTATAAAAATGCAAGGGAAACCTGCCAGACTACTCTCACCCTGGATTGAATAAAAGATTTCGTTTACTTTTAACATCTTATTTTTTTTATTGCAAGATATTAGATTCTTATCTTGGTAGAAAGCCTAAATGTAATGGTTACTTGAATTTATTTAATTTTCAGTTTAAGTTAAGTAACGAAAAATAAAAAGTTAGAAAGTGAATATGAGTAAGATTACAAGTGTTATAAAAAGAACAGGAGCAATTGTACCATTTAATCCTTTACGCATTACCAATGCAATATACAGGGCTGCGGTGGCTGTTGGTGGAAGAGATAAAGAGAAAGCTGAACAACTTGCTATTCAGGTGATAAAAGTACTTGAAGAGAAATGCCCAGATGGTTGCACTCCTCATATTGAAGAAATACAGGATATTGTCGAAAAGGTCTTAATTGAAAATGGTCATGCAAAAGTTGCAAAAGAATATATTTTATATAGAGAAGAGAGAGCACGTGAACGTAATGAAGAAAGTAAATATGCTTCAATAAAAAATGAAAATATTCCTTGGGCAAAAATCTGGCATGTACTGGATTGGGCAGTTTCTAAAAATCTCAATACAATTGATTGTTTAAACGAAAGAATTAAAAAAGGAGAGTTTGCCCAAATAGTTCATGAATCCGAAGCAGCTTATGAAAATGATTTAAATACGGCTGCTGAAATGATTATCGAAAGAAGTCAACAATTAAAAATGGTTTTTATTAGCGGACCATCATCTTCAGGCAAGACTACTACAACACTAAAACTTGAACAAAGATTAAAAAAGAAGGGTTTAAGCTTCGTTCCCCTTATTGTTGATAATTACTTCTTTGACCTTGAATTACATCCAAAAGATGAATTTGGTGATTACGATTTTGAAACTCCGCAAGCTCTTGATCTTCAAATGATAAATGAACATTTGAAAATTCTTTGTGAAGGTAAAGAAGTTTTAATTCCTTTCTATGACTTTAAAACCGGTACTCGTTATCTTAACAGAACACCAGTTCAATTAAAAGAAAATGAAATTCTGCTTATTGATAGTTTGCATGGCTTATATCCTCCTATGACTGAAGGAATCTCGGGAGAAAAGAAATTTAAATTATATATTGAGCCGCTTTTACAAATGAAAGGGAAAAATGGCAAATATATCAGATGGGCAGATATCAGGTTAATACGTAGAATGCTAAGAGATTCTGTACATCGGGCTTATAATCCGCAGCAAACACTGGAACACTGGCATTATGTACGCTCAAGTGAAATGCGACATATTATTCCTTACATTCCATCTACAGATTTTATTGTTAATAGTGCTATGCCGTATGAATTGTGTCTTTATAAACATAAATTGATTGACCGCTTTGATGAATGGCGTAATTTTTATAAAGATAATACTCTCCGTGCTGATGCTTATACAAGGGCTGAGCGAGTGTTTAATTTCTTAAATTCAATTGAAGCTATAGAAGATGATTCGCCAATTCCAAAAGATTCCGTAATACGGGAATTTATTGGTGGTAGCATCTTTGATTATTAAAAAATTCTTACTGTTTTAATAATAATAAAAACTTATAGTTAATTTAATAAGACTTAAAAAGCAATCAATTAATCAAAACGAATTTCTTGTGTGAAAAATTTTCGCGGGTAAGGAAAAATCTACTTAGTGGAGAAAAATAATTTTATTATTTAGTCCATTTTTCCAAATTCTATTGGTTTGATAATTGCTATAAGTATTATGCTTCTCAAAAGAAATGAAAAAATTTTTCGTCTAAAATGTAGAAGATTGCTGTTTAACTATAAGCAATTTTATTAATGATTTACAAACTAGCTTCTTATTATCGGAGAATAAATGTTGAAAACTTTACGAATTTTTTTATTAATTCTCATATTATCACAAACTGTTTTTTCTCAAAAACCGGGTGATAATATTTTTTCTGGCATTCAGGTTCATACTATTAAATTATATTTCAGTCAACCAAATTACTGGGATTCACTAACTTACTACTATAACCAGGGACTTGAGCAATATATGATGGTTAATGCTAATATTGATGGCGTTACATTTGACAGCATAGGAGTTAGATTAAAAGGAAATTCTTCATACAATCACATAAATAATAAAAAACCTTTCAGGTTATCGATTGACCAGTACAGAAGCGATTTGAAATGGGATGGCATTAAAGGAATTCACTTAAATAATTGCTGGGAAGACCCTACTTTAATGAGAGAAAAAATTCATCTTGATTTTTGTAGTACAATTGGAATTCCTGCTCCAAGAGGAAACTTTGCTGAACTATATATTAATGACACTCTCTTTGCTTTTTATTCCATGGTTGAACACGTAGATAAAACATTCTTAAATTCTCGTTATGGAAATAAAAACGGAGATATGTTTAAAGCAGTGGATGGAATTGGTTCACTAAATTATTATTCAGATTTTGTTTATTATGGCAACGATACTAGCTATTATTCGCAAAGATATGAGCTTAAGACTGATGGCTCAACTACAGCGTGGCCAAGGTTATTATCATTAATTGACACATTGAATAATTCTCAAATTCCACTAACTTCAATCCCGCAAAAAATAAATCTTTCATCAGTTTATAAAGCATTTGCAACTGATATACTACTTGCAAACTTCGATTCATACATAAACAGTTGCAGAAATTTTTATATTTATTACTTGCCAACCACAAATAAATTTGAATGGATAGTCTGGGATGCAGGGCTAAGTTTTGGAGCATTCCCCAACAGTGGTGTTACAAATAGTGAAAACACAAGTATTACCTATGTAATTAATGCTACTAATCGTCCTTTATTTGGAAAGATATTATCGATACCTACTTTTAAGAGTGCTTATATTGATTCGCTCAGGAAAATTTTTAGTACATACTTCAAAACTTCTTACTTCTTTCCTCATATTGATAGCGTAGCAAATATAATTAGACCTTATGTCTATAACGATCAACGGAAAATGTACACAAATACACAATTTGAAACAAACATTCAAAATGATGTTGTCGTTGGTGCGAATAACCGTAAACCAGGCTTAAAATCTTTTCTTAATTCTCGTATAACCAGTGTAACTAATCAACTTGCAAGTCTATCTGTTGATGAAACAAATTCTGATATTGTACCGGTTGAAATAACTTTATACCAGAATTACCCTAATCCGTTTAATCCATCAACTAACATCGTTTTCAAAGCTGATCAATCTGGTTATGCAACCATAAATGTTTATAATATGTTGGGTGAAAAAGTTTCTGTTTTGTTCGATGAAAAAACATTACCAGGACAAATTTATAATTTAAATTTTAATGCTGAAAATTTACCCGCAGGAGTTTATTTTTATCAACTTCTTACGGCTAATACCAGTATTACCAAGCAAATGATATTAATTAAATAAGTTTTTTATTTTTTGAGGGATACCATGAAACATTTAATTGAAAATTCTTTTTTGCTAATCTTATTTACTGTTGCTTGTCTTTTTACTGAGGTAATGGGACAGGCATTTACCGGATATACTTTGTTTGGTCCTAACAATTCTAAATATACATATCTGGTTGATATGAATAATACAGTCGTTAAAACTTGGACTCATAGCAAAAATGGTGGTTATTCTGCTTATTTACTAGAGGATGGAAGTGTGATAAGAACTGCAACATCATCTTCATCATCATTAAATGGAGGTGGTGCACAAGGTGTTGTGCAGAAATATAACAAAAATGGAGTTTTAACCTGGGAGTACACATACAGTTCAACAACTTATCGTTCTCATCATGATATTTGTCCAATGCCAAATGGAAACGTTTTATTAATAGCGTGGGAAGTAAAAACAGCTGCTGAATGTGTTGCTGCAGGTTTAAATCATAGTGCCAGTTTATGGCCTGATCATATTATTGAAGTACAACCTGTTGGTTCTACTGGTGGAAACATTGTATGGAAATGGCACGTTTGGGATCATTTAATTCAGGATTACGACGCAACAAAAAACAATTATGGTGTGGTAGGCGACCATCCAGAGTTACTTGATATTAATTTAGAAAGCACCTCCGGAGATTGGATGCATTATAATGGAATCGACTATAATCCTATCACAGATCAAATAGTGTTTTCTTCTCATAACCTTGATGAAGTTTATGTAATCGATCATAGTACAACAATTCAAGAAGCAGCTAGTCATTCTGGCGGCAGATGGGGAAAAGGTGGAGACTTCTTATACCGGTGGGGCAGACCTTCAAATTATCGTGCAACAGGCACTCAGATTTTTAATGTAGTTCATTGTGGTGTGTGGGTTCCTGCTGGTTTACCTGGTGCAGGAAACATTATGGCATTTAATAATCGTGAAGGTCAGGGTACTTCTATGATAGTTGAAATTACCCCGCCAACTGATACTGCTGGAAATTATATCAGAGTTCCCGGTTCTCCATATGGGCCGACTGCAACAACGTGGAGTTATACTGCTTCTGGATTTTATTCGCAGCACCTTGGTGGAGTTCAACGTTTACCAAATGGTAATACTATTATTGTTCAATCGACAACCGGAAAAATGTTCGAAGTAAATAGTGCTGGAACAGTTGTCTGGACTTATAACCGTGGTGGTGAAATAGTCCGTGCTTGGAGATACGCACCGGATTATCCAGGTATCCTGGCACTTCTACCAGTTGAATTTACAACATTTACTGCTTCTGTAATTGATAAAAAAGTCGTTCTAAACTGGACTACAGCAACCGAGACTAACAACTCATATTTCGAAATAGAAAGGAAATTGGGTAGTGAGGAGTTTAAAGTTATTGGCAAAGTAAATGGAAACGGTTCATCTACAACTCCGAGCAATTATACTTATACAGATGAGTTGATTAATGCCTCTAATGTTCAATATAGATTGAAACAAGTAGATTTCGATGGTTCATTCAGTTATAGTAATATTCTTACATTAAATGATGGAGAGGTACTTTCTAATTTTTCTTTAAGTCAGAATTATCCAAACCCTTTTAATCCTTCTACACAAATTAAATTTACAACCGGTAAAACGGGATGGACTGATTTAAAGGTATTTAATTCTCTTGGCCAGTATGTTGCAACTTTGTTCAGTGAAAATGCAATTGCTGGAAAAAATTACAGTTGTACATTTAATGCATCCGCATTACCAAGTGGGACATACTATTATGTTTTGACTAATGGTGATAAAAGACTAACAAAATCAATGCTTTTATTAAAATGACTTTTTATCTCTTAAATTCATAAAGGTATTAAAATGAAAAAAATTATTTCAATTCTTGTTGCCCTTAGCAGTTTCATCCTTGCTCAAAGTGGCTGGGACTGGCAAAATCCATTACCTCAGGGAAATACTCTGAATTCTGCTAAGTTTGTTTCTTCTACTACGGGTTTTGTTTGTGGTGAAGCCGGAACTATTCTTAGAACAAGTAATAATGGTTTATCCTGGGTAAAATTAAGTACAGGAACAAGTTCTCATCTGAATTCATTATATTTTATTAATTCTACTACAGGTTTTGCTGCAGGTGAAGAAGGTTACATCATCAAAACTACCAATGAAGGAACTACATGGATTAATCAATATGTAGATTCTATGATAATTCTAAATTCAATTTATTTTGTTGATAGCAATACCGGATACGCTGTTGGTGGTACTGCTTCAGGGTTTGGCAGCATAATATTGAAAACAACTAATGGTGGAGCAAATTGGATTAATCAGACAAGTCCTAACAATAATCAATTATTTAGTGTTCACTTTACTGATGCAAATAATGGTTGTGCTGTTGGAATTTCAGGTACAATAATTAAAACAACTAACGGTGGAGCTAACTGGACATCAATAACAAGCGGCACGTTTAATGGCTTATATTCTGTTGCATTTATTGATGCATCTACCGGTTTTGTAGTTGGAAACGGTGGAGTTGTTTTTAAGACAACTAATGGAGGAACAAACTGGACTTCTATAACAAGTGGTTCATTTGAGTGGTTGCAGGAAGTAACCTTTGTTGATGCAAACAACGGATTTATAATTGGCAATTACGGAACTATTCTAAAGACAACTAATGGTGGAACTAACTGGGCACCTCAAACCGTAAGCTCAACAGAAGATTTTTATACGATTGCTTTTATTAACGCCAACACCGGTTTTGCTTTTGGTGAATTCGGAAATACAATTAGTACAACTGATGGCGGAAATACCTGGGTTATTAATTCAACTGGAACAAATGTCACTTTGCAGGGTAGCTTCTTTACTGATTCAAATACTGGTTACATAGTAGGTGACAATGGTACTGTTTTAAAAACCACTAATTCAGGTTCTATTTGGACTGAGCTATCAACTAATAATTTTGAGTGGTTGCAAGCAGTTTATTTTCCATCAGCAAATGTTGGTTATGTTGTTGGCAGCGGCGGGACAATTCTTAAAACTACAAATGCCGGATCTTCCTGGACAGTACAGACAAGCGGGGTTACAGAATGGTTAACAGGTGTTCAGTTTGTTGATGAAAATAATGGCTATGTTGTAGGTTATTACGGAACAGTTCTTAAAACAACAAATGGAGGAAATAACTGGACGACTTTGACAAGCGGAACTAATTGTCTTCTTATGTCGCTTCATTTTTTTGATGCAAATAATGGTTTTGTTGCCGGCGGCGATAGTTATGGCGGAACAGGAATAATATTGAAAACCACAAATGGTGGAACAAGCTGGGTAACTCAATATAATGAAGCATTAACGATTATTTATGCGATTCAATTTTTAGATGCAAATAACGGATATGCAATTGGCTCGGTGTTCACTGGATTAAACAGTGTAATTCTTAAAACAACCAATGGCGGTTCTACCTGGGTTAACCAGGAAAGTGGCACACTCGAAAGTCTTTACGGCGGATTTTTTATAAATCAAAATACAGGTTATGCTGTTGGTTATAACGGAATAATTTTATCTACAACTAACGGAGGTACTAACTGGAATTTTCAATCTTCCAGTACAAGAAATAGTCTTTACTCGATAAGATTAACAGCTTTCAATACAGGTTATATTGTTGGTGAAGGTGGTACAATCCTTAAAACCACTAATGGTGGGGTTTCATTTATAAAAGATTATTCAGGAACTCAACCATCCGATTATGAATTATATCAGAATTATCCAAATCCGTTTAATCCTATTACCACAATTTCTTTTCAGATTCCTGAGAACAGTAATATTACTCTCAATATTTATAATCAGATTGGAGAGAAATTAGTGACGCTAATAAATGAAGAAATGAGCGCAGGTTATCATAAAGTTAATTTCAATGCATCTAATCTTGCTTCAGGCATTTACTTTTACGAGCTTACAACTTCAAAAGTGAGATTGACAAAGAAACTTATTCTCATAAAATAAAATTATCCGAGTGTGCATTTATTAAATTAAATACAAAACGATTTAAATTAAAAGTGCGAACATATACAGTTCGCACTCTATTTATGTGCACCTTGCCGGACTCGAACCGGCGACCTGTTGATTAAGAGTCAAATGCTCTACCAACTGAGCTAAAGGTGCACCGCAAAAATACTGAATTACATCTGAGTTTCAAAACAGATTATTGTTTTTAATACTTTACCCTTATCTTTAAATAAAATAATTTATTTTTATGGATAAATCTTCAAAAAGATATGACCTTGCAGACCTTCTTAAAGGTCTTGCTGTACTTTTTATGATTCAAGTACATCTTATGGAAGTGTTTGCTCTTCCGGATGTTTACAGAAGTGTTATAGGAAAAATTTCTCTCTTTCTTGGGGGTCCTCCTGCTGCTCCTGTCTTTATGGCTGTTATGGGTTTTTTCCTTGCTAAGTCTTCAAAAAGTACAATACAACTATTACTACGAGGAATAAAAATTTTTCTTGGTGGACTTGCACTTAATATTTTCTTAAATCTTAATCTGCTAATAAGAATTTTTAATGGGCATTATCCATTAAATCCATTAAAATATATTTTTGGTGTGGATATTTTATTCCTTGCTGGATTAAGTATAATACTTATCGCTTTATTAAAACCTTTATTGAATAAATCTTATCTTGTTCCTTTTGTATTGGCTTTGTTAGTTACCGGATTAAGTGAAATACTAAAACCTTTCGGTGAAAACGATTCATTTTTAGCTTATATAAATGCTTTCCTTTACGGAGATTTCTCCTGGTCTTATTTCCCGTTATTCCCATGGTTTGCTTATCCTTTACTTGGATATGCTTTCTTCTGGTTTCTCAGGTTGTATTCTCATAAACTCTGGTTTAATCTTCATAAGACATTGCTCATTCTTATCGTTTGGTGTCTTGGTTTGTGGATAACAAGAAATATTTTCTTTGATGTAAGTACAAATTTATTCGAATATTATCATCACGGAAGTGTATTTTTTATTTTATGTGTCCTATTCTTAGCTGGTTATTTAGTGCTCACTCAGTTGCTTATAAAATATTTGGCTGATAACAAAATTATAATTTATATAATATGGCTTGGTAAAAATGTTACCACGGCTTATGTTCTGCAATGGATAATTATTGGCAATATTGCAACAGAGATTTATCAAACCCAGTCAGTGCAATCGCTTGTTATTTGGTTTGTGTTAATTACAGGAACTGTTTCAGCAGGAATTTATTTTTGGGAAAAATACAGGAAGCAATTGAAAGAATTTATTTTCAGTAATTAAAATATTTCTTTTCTTACAAAAGGAATTAATGCTGAAATTATTCCTTGCAGATATAATTCTTTTCGGTCTATAAATCCTTTTGTCAAATATCCAATTGCACCTTCTTTTTGTTTTGTATTTTGTTTGCTCTGAATTTTATCCATTACATCACCAAGTTCTTCACCTTTTAGCAATTCTTCTACAACATCACCCGGCAGCTGAAAATGTGCTGAAGTGCCAAAACTTTTTTCTCCTTCTGTATTCATAATGCACATACAGCCAAATGAAAACCAGCGGTCATAAATTTTCATTATTCCGCCTTCAATGCCTACAAAATAATCGGCATTAAGATTATCTTCTTTGTTGATTTTCATTAACTCATAAGCTCTGTTTTCTGCACCTTTAAACGTCTCATTATTTATCGGCTGTTTATGTACTTTTGAATCAACTTCAATTCCAATTATTTCTGCTTCAGCAAAATAAAAATTAAATGCTGTTTTTACGGCTTCAATCTTTACGGGATTTTTTGAACCAACCAGTACTTTCATATTAATGCAATCTGTTTATGTGTTTGTTAGTTGAGATTTGTTCCTTGATGGAATACAATTTTCCATTTACCATTTTCTTTCTTCCATAACGAACTTCTTAAAGAATGTTTTTTTTGACGCTCATCAGTTACAACAGATTTATAAGTAACCAGAATACATTGTTTATTAATCTGCTTAAACTTAAAATTGATCAGTGAGATTTTTGAAGATTCTATCTTTCGTAATGCTTTGATCGTTTGCTTTTTGTTATATACTCTTCCCGAACTTCCAAATTCAATAAAATCATCTGCAAGAAGATTAGATAATTCAGAAATCGATTTACGAATCTCCGGATTTGCAAGTG
>CAZQSR010000035.1:0-19888 GCA_964596145.1 uncultured Ignavibacteriaceae bacterium | reverse complement strand
ATGAATCTGATATTGTTTTTGATCCATTTATGGGTACTGGTACTACAGCGATTGCGGCTAAAAGACTAGGTAGAAATTATATCGGATTTGAATTGGATAATAAATATGTCTCTATTTCTAATGATAAACTCAAATATGAACAGTCTAATTCAAAACTCGGTGATTATTGGGTTAGTTTCTTTTTAAAAGATATTATCACGCTTAGAGATGTTGATTGGGAAGGTTTATCAGAATATTATTTATTACCTCAAAATAACCGCGCAATCGACCACACAAAAATTGAATTCATAGACAAGAAAAAAATTATAAAGCATTTTGATTTAGTTATTAATGGAAATGGAAAATTAAAACAAGATTCAATGCAACTGGAGTTTTGCAATTGTCCATAAATAAGAAATGCGTTATAACAAGTGGCTCAAGGCGACAGCGTATTCGCACTCGGCATTTTATAAATTTTAAAGTTAGTCGTTCCGTTTCGTGTTTCTTGTTAAATGTAGTTGTTCTATGTAAAATTTTTATAATTATAAAATTTATTAACAAGTTCGGCATGGTAGTTCTGGGCTGCGCCTTAGCCACCACGCCGTTATATAGCAAATAATGTGCAAGTATTCCTAAGATATTTTAAGCGTAATTAATAATTGCATTTACTTAATAATCATATTATCCTTTAGCATTTGGACTTATTATGCATAGTTTTACAGAATATTTAGATAGATGCGCAGTCTTTACTCTTGAAAATCTAAGTAAAGTGAATGAAAAAACAATCCACGCACTAGAAACAAGCGGGTCCACTTCACTCGTAATAACTCTTCAAATGATACAGCTTCAGAAAACAATCTTTGCAGTCGGTATGTTTTCCATTTTTGAAGCTTATCTACAAGAAGGGCTTAATTGTATGAATGGATTTGATAAAGCTAAAGAAATCCTAGATGATGAAAACGAACTGGATATTAAAGAACGATTTGATAATCTTATTTTAGCAATTAATGTACTTAAACACGGGCGCGGACGTAGTTATGATACCCTTGTTGCAAACGCAAAATCCCTGCCCTTTAGGATAAAACTTCCCAACGAATCATTTTTTTTAGAAGGTGACGTATCAGAGGTATCGACATTAGTCCAAGTGGATGATTCATTTGTAAAACTTTGCGGAGACTCAATTCGCGAAGTATCTGAAGTTATTAAACGTGTACACAACGAATTCTTATAGATTTGTGGTATTAAAGATTGAAATTACATTATTAAATTAAATGCTATATAACCAGCCAATCAACCCGACCGCCTTTTCGCATTTGGCTTTTGTAGTTTATCTTGTTAGCCGTTCCGTTTTTGGTTTCTTGTTCAAGTTTCTACTGCTATGAAAAATTTTTACAATTATTTAATTAGTCGTTCTAACTTAGCCGTCAGTTATGGGCGGCGGCTTAGTTGCAACGTCGTTATTGAAAATTTAAATAAAAAATTATTTTTTGATGTTACGAAATGAAAAATAAATGCAAAAGATTTTGAGGATAGTAGTATTAATTCTTAATTGTTTTCTTGCAATAACTTCAATTGGCGGCGGAGTAGGATTGATAGTCGGATTCGGTGCTCCACCTGTAGAGTTATTAAAGAACTCTCTTTTTTCAAGTTACCTTGTACCCGGTTTGGCTTTGCTGGTTCTTGTTGGCGGTTCTTCTTCTGTTGCATTTTTTCTTATAATAAAAAAGAAAAAATATGGCTTACAAATTTCTTTAATGGCAGCACTGTTTATTGTCATTTTTGAACTGGTTGAAGTGTTTGTTATTGGCTCGCCGGAAGGAGCGGGAAAAAATTTGCAGATTGTGTATTTCTCGGTTGGAATAGTTATCGCTGTTTTATCAATTATTTTGCTAAAGGCAGAGAAGAAGTCCAGTGCGTACTAATGAACATTCACATCGGGCAAAGAAGGTTCGTTCATCCATTCAGCTTTAACTAAAATAGAATTCTCTTTTCAATTTTTCTTTCTTAATTTTACTTATCAATTTACAGATGTATGAATGGAATTAAGAAATAAGACTATCCTTTTAACAGGTGCCTCAAGCGGTATTGGTAAAGCATTAGCAATGCGTCTAGCCAGAGAAAACTGTGATTTGATTTTGACCGCAAGAAGGGAAAATCTTTTAAAAGAGACTGAAAAAACTATTCGCAAACAAAACGGACGTGTAAGAACTTACCGGTGTGATGTTTCCGACAAAGAAGATGTAAAGCAGTTGTTCGAAAATTTCAGGGAAGAAAAAATAAAAATTGATGCAGCAATTCTGAATGCTGGTGTGGCTTTCAGGAATGAAATGGGCGACTTCGATTCAACGCGTGCAGAAAAAACATTTGGCACAAATGTCTTAGGAATAATTTATTGTGTTGAACAGCTTCTACCCATATTCAGAGAAAACGGCGGCGGAATGATTGTGGGAGTATCTTCACTTGCAGATGGCAGAGGTTTTCCGAAGAGCGGATTCTATTGTGCAAGCAAAGCTGCTGCCTCCAAATATCTTGAGAGTTTGAGAAATGAGTTTAAGCCATTTAACATAAAGGTCCTAACCGTAAAACCCGGATTTGTAAAAACAGAAATGACTGCGAAGAATGAATTCAGGATGCCGTTTTTAATGAGTGCAGACAAAGCAGCGGAAATAATTTTTAAAGGAATAAAAAAAGAGAAACGTATAATACAGTTTCCTTGTGCAATGGTGTTAATTACAAAGTTTATAAAAATACTTCCTGATTTTATTTTTGATTTTATTGCAGGAATAAACCCAAAAACAATTGGTGAAAGGCAGAAATTTTGAAAAAGAATATATCATACCTCAAATTATTAATTGCATTTTTAATAGTATTCTTGCCGGGATTGACAAAAGCTCAATACGATTCGCTTCTTACTTTCAGCGAAATAATGTTCAATGCTGTATCGGGGAATAATGAATTTATTGAGATATACAATACAAGCGAAACACAAAGCATTAATCTTAATAATATGCGGATTAAGTACTATACATCTACTCCTGATACAATTAAGAATGCGGGATATGGAACAATTCTACCGCCAAAATCGTATGCAGTAATTTTTGAGGGCGATTATGATATTGCAACTGGAATATATAACCAGCTTGTTCCTTCTTCGGCATTAATATTAAAAATTGCGGATAATGCTTTTGGTTCATCAGGAATGGCAAATACAACAGACAGACAACTCTGGCTTATAAGCCCAAGCGGGGACACTCTTGAAACGTACACTTATACTGCAAATAACAACACTGCTTACTCAGACGAGAAAATAATTTTAAATAAAAATAATTCAACAGCAAACTGGGGAAATGGATTAACTAATAATGGGACTCCCGGCTTTAGAAACACCTTAACTCCATTGAATTATGATCTGTTAGTTTCATCTGTTTCGGTTACCCCGTTAAATCCTGTACAAGGACAGACAGTAACAATTTCTGCAATGGTGAAAAATAAAGGTGTAAATACTGCTGCAATATACCAGGCAGAGTTTTATAATGACTTGAATTTTGATTCAATTCCAACAGCAAATGAATTACTTTCAACTCAGAACTTTGTTAACCTTTTAGCAGGGGATTCTATTAATTTCTCTACACAGTTTGGACCATTGAATGCAGGGAACTACAGGATAATTGTGAAGGTTAATTTTTCACAAGATGAAGATACAACAAACAATAAGAAAGTTTTTGATTTTACTGTTTATTCACAAGGAAACAATTATAACGATATTGTCATCAATGAAATTATGTACGCACCATCAACGGGTGAACCTGAATGGGTGGAGGTTTACAACAGGACAACAAATGTGATCAACCTGAAAAAATGGAAGTTTGCTGACAACTCAACTACTGTTACTATTACTTCGAACAATGTTTTTATTCAGCCTAATTCATTTGTTGTACTTAGTAAAGATTCTTCTGTTCTTTCTTACTACTCTGTTCCTGTACCTGTAATTGTCTTTAGTTTACCAGCATTAAACAACACTGATGATGCCTGTGTACTTAGGGATTCTCTTGGCAATTTGATTGATAGTCTTTACTATTATTCAAGCTGGGGTGGTGCAAGCGGCAAATCACTTGAAAGAGTGAATGTTAATTCATTAAGTACAAATTCAACTAACTGGAAAACTTCTACAAGCATTTATAAAGCTACTCCCGGAAGAATTAACTCTGTAACTCAAAAGAATTATGATGTTACTTTGAAAGATATTGTTTTCAATCCCGCTTTTCCTGTCAGTGGTGATAATGTTTCTGTCTCTGCTTTAATAAAAAACACAGGAAAGAATTTGGCTTCATTCTATACAGAATTGTGGGAAGATACAAATCTTGATTCATTGCCCGATGTGCTGGTTGCTTCTTCAAATGTATTATTAATTGCTTCTGGTGATTCTTTACAACACCAGTTCAGTTATGTAATTAACAACATTACAAACACAAAAGGATTTATTGCTGTTGCAGTTTATACACAGGATGAGGATACAACGGATAATAGGTTATATAAACTTGTTGCAACGGGCTACCCAAAGTCGAGCATTGTAATAAATGAAATAATGTATGCCCCACAGGGTGGAGAACCTGAGTGGATTGAGTTGTACAACACAACAAGTGACTCCATTAACTTGTACAACTGGACAATTACAGATGTTTACACTACTCCAACATCTGCAAAGATAAATCAGCAAGTCTACATTAAAGCCAATAGCTTTCTCGTAATCGCCAAAGATTCATCAATAAAAAACTATCATAGAAGTATTCCATCGAAATGGATTGTCGTTTCCATTCCGTCTTTTAATAATGATATTGATGGTGTTGTATTAAAAGACAATCGCTCTGCAGTTGTTGATTCGGTTCTATATAATAATACGTGGGGCGGAACAGGTGGATTTTCTCTTGAAAGAAAAGTTGTATCTGCATCATCAAATTTGCAAAGCAACTGGGGTTCATCAATTGATATTGAACAAAGCACTCCCGGAAGAACCAACAGTATTTCACCAAAGAATTACGATTTAACTATTTCTGAATTATCATTTATTTCACCTTTCCCCATCCCTGGAGATAATGTTTATATTTCAGTGAAAATTAAAAACAATGGATTATTGCAGGCCTCCAATTTTAGTTTGAATATTTTAATTGATAGCGACAATAACAATTCTGTTGATAGCTTGCTTGAGATAAGAAATAATCTTTCACTCGCAACATCAGATTCATTGATTATAATATCTACAGCTTATATCAAAAATATCTCCTCAAAAATTTTAATTGCAGCACGGATTGATTACGATCTTGATGAAAATATTTTTAACAACTACATGGAGAAGTCCGTTGAACCGGGTTATGCATCAAAAACAATTCTTATAAACGAGTTTATGTACGATCCAATAAACAATGAACCGGAATGGGTTGAACTACAAAATGTATCAACACAAAATATTAATTTAAAAAACTGGATGATTAGCGATTTACTTACAACCCCTGTAAAAGCTTATATCTCGACACAGGATTTAATTTTATCACCAAATGAATTTTTAGTTATAGCAAGAGATTCTTCGTTTAAGAATTATCACCAAATTAACAATTGCAAGTTTAGTGTTGCACCGTTTGGAACTCTGAATAATACAAACGATGGAGTTTATATTTATGATTTTCGCGAAGCAATTATAGATAGTGTAATTTACAAGAGTTCCTGGGGCGGAAACAAAGGTGTTTCTCTCGAAAGAATTTCCAAACAAAATTTCTCAAATGATAATTTCAACTGGACATCTTCATTAAGTTTAAGACGGAGTACACCCGGTGAGGAAAATTCTGTAAATTTAATTCCTTCTTACCGGCTAAAAGACGTTGTAATTAATGAGATAATGTTTGACCCCGCTACGGGGAATAATGAATTCATTGAGTTTTATAATTCGGGAAATGATTCAGTCAATTTAGGTGGATGGAAATTCTTTGATGAGAAGGGAAATTATTACCGACTTTATGAAACAGGTTTTATACTTCCACCGAAAACATATTTTGTTTATGCTGCCGACTCATCGGTAATTAAAAACTATTCTAATCTTGAACAACACCAATATAAAAATATTGCTAATGAATCAAGTCTTGGGTTAATAAATACAGGCGAATTAATTCTATTAAAAGATGTGCATAACAACACTATTGATTCTGTGGTTTATTCCGACAAGTGGCATAATCCAGAAATCAGTGACACAAAAAACAAATCGCTTGAAAGGATTAATCCTTTTCTTGGCTCCAATGATGCAATGAATTGGAGCACCTGTGTATTATCGCAGGGGGCTTCGCCGGGAAATGTTAACAGCATTTATACGACTAATCCTAATTTGCAATCGAGCATTTCAATTTCACCAAATCCTTTTTCGCCTGATAATGATGGATTTGAAGATTTTACAATTATAAATTATAATTTATCTCAACCCGTCTCGCAAATCAAAATAAAAATTTTTGATAGCAAAGGAAGATTAGTTCGTAACCTTGCTAACAACATTGCCAGCGGTTCTAAAGGACAAATAATATTTAATGGGCTTGATGATGATGGTAATCCATTACGTATTGGAATTTATATTGTTTACCTCGAAGCTGTTGGCAATTCGGGTTCTACTGAAAAACAAAAAGCGGTGCTTGTGGTTGCGAGAAAATTGTAATTATTGTTTACAAGTAAATCATTTTTGTGGAACTAATTTTTAACAAGACTTATTTATAATTTAAAGTCGAATAAAATTATGGTAGAAATAAAATATTTTACACCTGAAGAAGCAAAGAAAACTCTTCCGCTTGTTAAACAAATTGTTTTTGATATTCTTCAGAAAGGAAGGGAAATAAAAATTCTTTCTGAATCATTTAATGACAATGAAAAGGTCGACAATGCAATTGAATCATTAACGAAAGAAATTGAGAGCTACATTGATGAGCTTAAAGAGATTGGCTGCTATTATAAAGACTGGAATTTTGAAATTGGGCTGGTTGATTTTCCTGCTATAATTGATGACGAAGAAGTTATGCTCTGCTGGAAAAGCGATGAACCGGAAATAAAATATTACCATGGATTAAATGATGGTTTTATTGGTAGAAAAGAAATTCCATATAACAAATCTAATTGAATAGTATTTCTTGAAATGAATAATCCAAAAATCCAACTTGCTGTGTTCGACCTTGACGGAACGCTTATGGATTCAAGTGAAACCATTTATCTTGCAACAGTAAAAACTTTTGAACTTTTAAATCAATCTGTCTCGCTTCCAAGAAAAGAACTGGATAAAAGAATTGGTGCTCACTTCAAAGATATCTTTTTAGATTTGAACATTGAAGTTGATGACATTGAAGGATTCATTGAAGTTTATAAATCGATTTACTTTAATTATATAAACACAACAAAAGTTTACGAAAACATTGAAAAACTTTTAATCTCGTTAGAAGAAAAAAATATTCTTATTGCTCTATTAACAACAAAGGCACAGGAGCAGGCTGATTTAATAATTAATCATTTCAATTTAAGAAAATATTTTAGTTTTGTACTGGGACGCCGAAAAAACCTTGCGGTCAAACCTTCTCCTGAACCGCTATTATTTATTTGCAATGAACTTTCTATCTTACCGGACAATACTATAATGATTGGTGATTCTGAACTTGATGTGCAATGCGGAAAATCCGCATACGCAAAAACCTGTGCTGTTTCCTGGGGTTATAGGACAAGTGAGATTCTTGCATCATTTTCACCCGATATGATTATTGATGAACCAATGCAATTCTTACCATTACTTGAAGCTTTAAAATAAAAAAGCCCGACTTAACGGGCGTCAAGTCAGGCTTCGGATTTTTAGCTATTATTCTTACTTCATCAAGGTAAGTTTTTTTGTCGCAGAGAAATTACCTGCTTCGAGTTTATAAAAATAGACACCGCTGGATAATTCACTCGCATTAAATTTAATATCATATTTCCCAGCCGCTTTATATTCATTTACCAACGTAGCAACTTCATTCCCAAGTACATTGTAAATCTTTAATGTTACTTTTGCATCCGATGGTATCTGAAAACTAATTACTGTTGATGGATTAAACGGATTTGGATAATTCTGAGAAAGACTAAAATTTTCAGGAGCAGAAACCTGATCGTCAACCGAAGTTACGTTGTATGGGTTAAGTACAAAATTAAATGTTGAACTTGTATTGCCGGGATAACTAACCTGAGCATACTGATTTGAACTTATCTGGTAACCTTCTTTATCGGATACAACAACATAATCTCCGGGTACCAATCCGCAAAGATTGTATTGACCATTTTTGTTGCTAATAGCAAAAGAATAAACTTCGTTATTTTGATCAATTGCTAAAACAACAGCTCCCTCGATAACAGAATTATTTCTGTCTTTTACTATTCCTGTTATTGATGCAAAGCCGCTGTCAGGTCTTGCATGAACTATGAAATTAATGTTTTGTACTAAACTGGTAGAATCAACCATAACGGAATCTGCATTTCTCCAGTTCATGGTTGGAGTTCCATCATACCTAAAGTAAGTTGGTAAATAACCAGGTTCAGGATGTGCAAACAAAACATATTTTCCCGGTAACATATTTGTAAACGCATAAACACCAAGTGAATCACTATGTGTTAAATATCTTCTCATCGTTGTAGTAATAATTGGATGAGTATTTACATATTTCGGAAAAGCATGAATTAGCGCCAACACAGGATCATCAAGTGTATCTTTTACAGTTCCCGCAATACCATTTGGATAAACCGGCTTATGCTCAAGTATAAAATTAATTCCTGTTATGTTGCCGTTTATTGCAATGCGATCTGCCTCATTTATGTTTCTTTTGTCATTATAAAATTCTGGATACCAATCC
Organism: uncultured Ignavibacteriaceae bacterium; assembly: GCA_964596145.1. Taxonomy (GTDB): domain Bacteria; phylum Bacteroidota; class Ignavibacteria; order Ignavibacteriales; family Ignavibacteriaceae; genus CAZHVS01. The sequence continues at coordinate 11,015 of CAZQSR010000035.1, read as the reverse complement.
TGTATTAAAATTGGCGAAGCATATACTATCAAAGTATCACCCTGTTTTGTCTGAACTGTAAAATTTCCAAGACTATCTGTTCTAACTTCTTTATAAGGATAGAAATGAGAATTTAATCTGCTCTTATAAATTTTTATTTTAGCTCTTAAAACATTACCAACTGGATCTTTTACAGAACCACTCAAAGTGTATTGTACTGGAGGAATAGTCTGCGCCAATGAAATAGAGATATTTATACTATCACTTGATGCAAGTGTAATAAGGGTAGCCTGCTGTAAATTCTGAACATTATCATAATACTCGGGAATATATCCGTGTGCATTAGTATAAATATAATATTGCCCGGGATTAAGTTTTACCTTAAAGTTTCCAAAACTGTCGGACATTACACATACTGTTCCCGACACATTATTGAAAAAGAACTTTATGTTGGCACGATGAATTGGAGCATTGGTTGCTTCATTAAAAACTTGACCGGTTATTGTTGCTTTAACAATTGGTACGGGTGGAGTTATTGTCAATGTAACTATATTAGAAGGCTGACTTTCACCCTGGTTATTGAAGGCTGTCACTTTATATGAATAAGTTCGGTTAAATTGAACATTCGGATCATAAAAGCTTTTTTGAGTGATATTGGTAGCTATTTTGTGAAAAGAACCCGTGTCGCTATCTTTACGGTAAATATTAAATCGGATCAATGTATTTGGTGGAATTGAATCCTGCCAGGTTAATAAAACTTTTACTGAATTAGTTGAAGGATAAACAACCTGACCGGTTAAATTTGTTGGAGGTTGTGGTTGTGCAAAAAGATTTATTAATCCTGAAACCAAAAAGACTAGTAAAGTTTTTTGTACGATGTTTCTCATTTGATTTCTCTTTCTTAAATTAATTATAAAATTGGTTAAAAATTAAGTTCATAAATAATGCCAATTAATGGGTTTATCTTATTAAAAATTTTCAAAAAAGTTAATTGAATTATTTGTTCATTTCTCTTAAAAATCAATCTTTTTTTAACATTAGACAAAGAATCATTTATCTAAGTTTAAATTATTCTGGATGATGTATGAAAAAAATTCGTACATCTACAAAAAAACTTCATACAAAATCAGAAGTTTATTGGCAGGTGAAGTTCAAAAGAATTGTTGTTGTACTGGTTAACTTTGAATTGATTTTGAAAACTCGATAATTCACTTCGATTACCAAACAAATAAAAATCAATTTGAGAATAAAGCCATATAGCCACGACCGCTACTATAGAAATGTTTCTTGATTTATAAGCAGTGTTATATGAATTGTATTTGCTTTCAATCAAAGTTGGTTGGTTTTCATTTAAATATTTTGCTTCTTTTGAATTGCAATCAAATATAAAGTAGAGCATTGATCCCAGTGAGACCGCAGCCACCGAACTTAAAATCCATCCTTTCGTTAAACTTCCTGATTGTATTTGAGCATAACCCGGAATAAAGGCATACAAAGGATTGTATTCAGATTGAATAACTTTTGGTTGTTCAACAGGTTGTTGAATAACTAATGATATTGTGTCTCCTGATGTTCTATTAACTGGTGGAATATTTTTCAGATAATCGATTTTTATTTTTTTAAAGAATTCAACAATTTTAGGCGAAGTTCTTATTTCATCAAGATTATAGTTTGAATTTATTTTTAAGATTTCCGTAAATGATTTTGCTGATAAATCTTCATTCCATAATGAATATGCTGAAATTGCCTTCATCCTGTAAATTTCAATTTTATCTTCATCGCTTAAATTGATTTTTGCTTTTAAAATTTTATCAGATAATTCTATTACAGCATTGTATTCAAAACTCTCGAATGTCTTTTTCAATTCATCTAAAGATAATTCTTGTTGAGAAAAAACAAGTCTTGATAGACTAAACAAAACAAGTGATATAGAAAAAATATTCTTCATCATCACTTAATTAAAATCATCTTTTTAGTTTGTCTTGCTTCACTTGTAGTAAGTGAATACAGGTAAATTCCTCCCGCCAATTCTTTGCTGTTCTTCGTTTGTGCATGCCAGCTGTAATGATAATTGCCTGCTTCAAGTTCCGCATTAACCAGATTTTCAATGTGCTCTCCAAGGATAGAATAAACATCAAGTGAGACTTTACTTTTTTTATTTAGCTGAAAAGAAATAGTAGTTGAAGGATTAAAAGGATTGGGGAAATTATCATACAAAATAAATTTTTTCGAATTGTCTTCTTCAAACTCATTAATATCAGTTAATACGTCCAATTTTTCAATATAAGGAACTGTAATATCATAGCTGTTCAATCCGCCAAATACATATATAGAATTCTGGTATCTTACTGCCATAAATTCACGACGGGCATAATTAAGTGAAGATATGATTTGTGTGGTAAAACTATTCCCATTATAAAAATATACTTCTACCAGATTTAATGCTTTTAGTTGTTCGTTGTAGCCGCCAATTAAATAGACTTTCTTAATGCTATCAAAATATACAGCTTCTCCTCCCGCTCTTCCTTTTGGCATATTTTGTACAAAGTTTAATTTTCTTTGCATCAAATCAAACCTATAAACACCTCTCAGAACATTAAAATTTACTCCGCCGAATAAATAAAATGAAGAGTCAATCATTACACTCATTTGCTGCACCGGCATATTAGAGACAGAAAAAATTGTATCGCTAAAAAATGATAGTGGTAATAACGGCAGATTAAAACCAACAATATTATGTATTGATGTATCTTGCGGAGGACTTTGCGATTGTCCGCCAATTACATAAAATCGATTATTATATAAACAACCGGATGCAAATAACCTGTTAAAATTAGTGTTTGTTTTTATCTCGTTCGTATTGTTTCCAAATTTCCAAGACTCTAAAGTATTTTTTAATCCAGTATTATTAGATGCACCTCCGAATATAAGTAGACTATCCTGATGTCTGACCAAAGTTAAACCCGAACGTTTCGTTTTCATCTCACAAACGAATCTCCATGAATTAGTTCTCGGGTTAAACTCCTGTATAAAACTTACACGAGAATGAAGCGAATCTGAATACCCACCAATAATATAAATAAGAGAATCTTTAACTATTGCTCTTCCACCAGAAACAGGAAACGGCATCCTTCCTGCTATCTGCCAGTTTTGAGCAAAGATATTAAATCCTAAAAAAATTAAGATAATATTTAATAGTCTAAATTTCATTTGTGAATTTATAATTGCAAGTATTATACCAAAAAAGCATTTTTTAACTTTCAAAAAATTATTTCTGATTTGAATTTTCAAAATTATATTTATAAATCATCTTTTCCCCCTGTTTTACAAGAATATTCTCTGAAAATTCTGGGTAAGCAGGGTTTTTTAAACGAATCAAATGAGTCCCCGGAGTAAGCGTAATTTGTTTTTGAATTGGAGTCTGTCCGAAAAATTTTCCATCAATATATACTTCTCCCCAGGGATATATCTGAAAATCTATTTTTCCGAACTCATTTTCAAGATTAACCTTTAGATTGAATACTTCGTTTGAACTTAAATTGACTGTTTTTATAAACTCAGGAAAATCAGGATGTACTAATTTAATTTCATGTCTGCCAGGTTGAACATTGTAAAATTCTTTTAACGGAGTTGAATCTATTTTTATTGAATCAATATACACAATAGCCCAGGGAGAACATTCTACCATTATTTTCGCCGGAGAAATAACTGTCGGTTTTTCATCGGTGGTCGTAAAAGAACTGTTCTTCTCTTTTTCTTTTTCAGTTTCTTTCTGTTTTTCTATCGTTATTTGTTTTTCTGCTGCTTGAATAGTGCCCGAATTAATTCCGGTTTTATTTTCAGTTATAGGATTGGTTTGTTCGTTCTTCAACTGATTGTCAATATTAGAATCTTTTTTCATAAATGTATTGTAAATAAAAAATCCTACAACAAACAATACAAACATCAATATTATAATAATTTGAAATCGAGTTTTACTCTTCTCTATTTTTTCCACTTCAATAGTTTTAAGACTATCATAAGGTTTTAGTAATCTTAAAACTTCTTCTGAATTTTTAAAACGATTGTTTTTGTTTTTGCAAAGCAATCCAAGAATAGCCTTTTGCAATTCATCTGAAAATTGTGAGAGATCGCCGATAGATGATTCGTCATAATTTAATATATAATTAATTGTAGAACTTAAATCGTTTTTAAGAAATGGGTTTTTACTTGTAAACAACTCATACATTACTATACCCGCTGAGAATAAATCGCTTTGAATAGTTAGTTGTTCTCCTCTTATTTGCTCGGGAGACATATAACTAGGTGTTCCCACAATAGAAGATTTATTTGTTACAATAGTATCGTTCTCTGCAAAAGCAAGCCCAAAGTCTGCAATTTTTAATTCGTTTTTTGCATTAACAAGAATGTTTTCTGGCTTTATGTCACGATGAATAATCTGGTTTGAATGCGCCGCTGATAGACCTTCCAGCAACTGAATAAAAAGTTCTTTCTTTTTACTAATACTAAGTTTATTGGATTTTATTATTTCTCTTAAATTTTGACTCTCAAAAAATTCAAATGAGATGTAAAAATTTTGTTCATAAGTTCCAAAATCCAGAACTTTTATAATATTAGGATGATCAAGCTTTGCTAAAATTTTCGCTTCGCGTTTAAATCTTGAAAGAATTGTATCGTCAGAAAGATTAGATTTATCAAGAGTTTTTAAAATTATTTTTTTTCCAAGAAAAGTATGATTCGCTAAGTAAACACTTGTATGAGTATCTTTTTTTAAGGTTTCAAGAACTTCAAATTTATCAAATAGCAATGATAAAGGATTACTCATCATTACTTTCAATCTCTTTTAATTTCAATTGTATCCACCTTACAGAAACATCAAGCGATTTTGCAGTTTTTGTCCTGTTGCCATTATATTCTTTCAGTCGTCTCATTAAAAGAGCTTTCTCAAATTCTTCAAGCGTACCTTCGAACATATTGAATTCATCTTTATCCTCGAGTATAATATGTTCAGGCAATAATACATTGGAGTCGCAAAGTATTAATGCTCTTTGTAGAATATTTTCAAGTTGCCGGATGTTTCCCGGAAAATGATAACCATCAAGTTTTTTCAATGTATCGGGATGAATAATTATATTTTCAGTAGAAAACTTATTTATAAAATGCTGAGTAAGCACACTAATATCTCCCCGTCTTTCTCTCAATGGAGGAATAGAAATCGGAAAAACATTTAAACGATAAAAAAGGTCTTCTCTGAATTTTCCTTCTTTTACCAGTTGTTTCAGATCTTTATTTGTAGCTGCAATAATTCTTACATCTACTTTAATAGTTTGCGTATCACCGAGCCTGATAATTTCTTTATTCTGCAGAACTCTTAACAACTTTCCCTGTAAAGCCATTGATATATCTGCTATTTCATCAAGGAAAAATGTGCCTGTACTTGCTACTTCAAATAAACCTTTTTTATCTGTATTGGCACCGGTAAAAGCTCCTTTCTTATATCCGAACAATTCACTCTCTAAAAGGGTATCGGGAATAGAACCACAAAACTGGGCAAGAAAAGGTTTTGTGTTTCTTGCAGACAACTGGTGAATTGCTCTTGCAGCAAGTTCTTTACCAGTTCCGCTTTCACCAAGCAGAAGAACGGTTGCATCAGTTCTTGCTACTTTGTTAATTAATTCCGTTAGATGATTTAATGCGAAACTTTCTCCTATCATTTCAGGAATTTTTCGAACAGAAGAAAGCTGGTTTTTTAAAATTCTGTTTTCATCCAATAAATCTTCATACTGTGAAATCTTATCAAGTGCAAGAGAAACCAGATTAGAAAAGAAATCTAGAAATACAAGGTTTTCTTCATTAAATTCTTTTCTATTCAATTGGCTGTCGGCAAGAATCACCCCTTCAACATTATTATTTCTTATTATCGGTACGCCAAGAACAGATTTAATCTTGTGGATTAACACACTATTGAATTGCGATAAGCCCGGTTCATTCTGAACATCGTGATAGATAAAAGGTTTTTTTTCAGTTATTACTTTCTGAAGAATGCCTGAAGAAAAAGCTGACAGATCTTCAATCGATTCTTTATTTACATTTCTGGCAGCTACAATATTAAATTGTTTTGTAGATTCATCATACTTTACAAAAAGAGCTCTCTCTGCATCAAGTACTTTAATTATTATATCAAGAGTTTCTTCGAAGAGATTTTTTTTATAAACTGCAGAGTTAAGTGTTTTCGATATTTGATACAGAATATCAAATTGTTCTCTGCCAAGATTTTTTACATTATTTATTGTCATAACATCTAATTAGTATTTTACATAAAATGAAGCCGGATTTGAGCGAGACCTGTTTGAAAATTGATCAACACACCAAACCACCCAAAAATAATTTCCCGGAGATAGCGTTTTATCTATTGTTACGGTTGTAGTGTCTTCATCTAAATTACTTTTTTGCCAGACAAGCACAGGAGATGTTTGTAAATCATTTGAATAGATCTCAACTAATTGTGAGAAAGAATAATTCGCAAGAGGTGTCCGCCAGTATAATGTTGGTTTTGATGAAACAGTATCTCCATTTGCCGGCGAATATAATTGTATAACATCTTTTACAACTCTTGCAATGCTTCCGCTGCCGAGTGTAAATAAATGTCCATAAATATCTTTTACAATAACGTTAAAAGAATAACCTATCAACTGTTCGATGTCAGTTAAGTTTAAATCGTAAGTATAAATTTCTTTCTTAAACAGTTTATCATTTACATTATATATTAATCGTTCTTTTACTCCTAATGAAGAGCATACTATAAAAACAGAATCAATATCATTATCCTTATCAGTTATTTTTGCATCAACAGCTACTTCGGTTATTGGCGGCAATGAGTACCTGTTTATAACAATGCTGTAAATGTGCATACTATCAAGCACTGGTATCTGGTTTAAATATACTTCAATTGATTTTTTCTTATCGTTATTCCATTTGATATATAATGAATCGATCAGGTATCCATTTTTTTGAAAAGTGATCCAGCAATCTTTTTGTTCAATGTTATAAGTCTCAAAGTAACCTTCAGAATTGGTTTTTGCGACAGCGATTCCATTATAGAGAATCACCACATCAGAAAGATTAGTTCTGGGAACACTAATGGTCTGAACAACACCTGATAAAAATGCTGAAGTGGACTTCGGGTTATTTGGGTCTACCGGATTATTACGCGGAGCATTACACCCATTTGTAATAATTAATAACAATAAAATTCCAGCAAAAAAAGCGTGTTTGTTAATTAAGGTAAATATACTAATCCTTTTAGAACTCATTCAAAGAAATTAAAAAAATGTTAACTAAATTAAATAAACATACATTCACAGCAAACAACAATTAAAGTGCTTTGCCCAAAAACTAACAATGGTTTTTCAATGAAAGATTTTTTCCGAATATTCTTATAATAGTCATTGAAAACCATCCTGACTCTATAAAAATTTTTGTTAACTTTATGGCGTAAATTTCAATAAATTCTTAGTCAATCGAGCATGAAAACATTTTTAATATTTGTCCTGTTTATTTCATTTAATCTGGATAGTAATATGTGCCAACAAATAGAACCACCAATTATTCCATCTCCACAAATTGTGAAAATATTAGAAGGCAAATTTGTTTTTTCAAAAAACGTCTTCATCAACTTTAACATAAAAAATGATGATCAAAATTTGTATTCACTTGAACTTCTACAGAGAACATTAAAAAAATATTTAAAGATAAATTCAACTATTTCAGACGCCAATGGACAAATACAAATTGAACAGGTAGAAAAAGAATCCCAATTATTCAAAGATGTTCCGACAGATTTTATTGAAGAAGCATATTCACTAGAGATTAATTCTAAGAATATTTTACTAAAAGCAATAACGCAAAAAGGAATTTTTTATGCAGCAATGAGTTTGATTCAATTAATGGAGAAGTCAAACGAGAACTTTTTACCCTGCTTAACAATTATAGATTGGCCAGATATGAAAATTCGCGGCATCTCTGATGATATTAGCCGCGGGCAGGTTTCAAACGTAGATAATTTCAAAAGAATAATAGATCATCTTGCCCGTTATAAAATGAATACATACATGCCTTATATTGAAGATATGATAGAGTTCGATAAATTTCCTGAAATCGGCAAAGGACGTGGTGCATTAACGAAAAAAGAGATAAAAGAAATTGTCGATTATGCCAAAAAGAATTTTATTGAAGTAATACCCATTTTTCAAACACTTGGTCATTATGAAAATATTTTATCGTTGCCACCTTTTATTAAGTATGCCGAATTCAAAGGAGCTGCTTCTCTTTGTGTTTCATACGATTCTACCTACATCTTCCTCGAAGATCTTCTTAAAGAAGTTTTTGAAATTTTTCCTTCAAAATATATTAATATTGGGGCAGATGAGAGCTATGATGTTGGACTTGGAAAAAGTAAATATCTTGTAGATAAATCAAGTCTTGCAAAAGTACATGCTGAACATTATAAAAAAGTTTATGAAATCTGTAAAAAATATGGTAAAAAAGTTTTAATGTACGGAGATATTATTCTAAATCATCCGGAAATACTGGAAATGATTCCTAAAGACATTATTATTGTTGATTGGCATTATCGCCCGGATAATGATTATCCCTCAACAAAAACCATCAAAGAGGCGGGATTTAATTATTTTGTCTCACCATCTGTTTGGAATTTTGTGACATCATTTCCAATTAATTCTCTGGCAATTCCAAACATTAAATATTTAATAAAAGCTGGACTTGAGAATTCTGCTTCGGGAATGATCAACTCTAATTGGGGAGATTATGGTGCGGAGACTTTCAAAGAACTTGTATTGTTTGGTTATGCGTGGTCTGCACAATGTTCCTGGAATTATAATAAAAGCAAAATAGATATTTTTAGCAAAAATTATTTTTGTGATTTTTTTGGTGCCGATATTCCAGAAACAAAAAATCTTTATGAAATATTTTCAAATACCTTTAATGGAATATCCTGGCATGAAGTATGGCGTCATCCTCTTTTACCATTCCGTGAAACCGTCTGGTGGGAAAGCAAAGTGTCTCCTGTCTGTAAAATAGAGTGGATCGAATTGTCAATGAAGAATGCTGAAGAAAATATAAAGATAATTGAAAAGCTCGCAACTAAAAATAAAGAAAATTTAGAAATATTTAAGTGGCTTATTAATTTTAATTTATGGTACAAAACTAAACTTGAGACACAACTTGAACTTGAGAAATGGAAGCAGGTTCCTGTTCCAACAAATAATGAAAAAATTTTACAATTGATTAATCTTAATATTTCTTCATTATCTGAACTGAAAAAACAATATAAATTTATATGGCTTAAATATTATAAAATAGAAAACCTGAATATGATTGAAGATAAGTTTAATCGTTTAATCAGCTTCTTCAATGAAACAAAACATGAAATTGAGAAGCTTTCTAACCTCGATCAGATGACCTTAATACAACCATTATCTTCACCCGTTATTTCAAGCGATTGGATTTATTTAAAGGAAAATGATACTGCATATGCAAAAAAAGCTGAATTCATTTGCGAAATTAATCTTGATAACATTCCTTCAAATGCAACTGTCCAGTTAATTGGAGATGGATACACAAGGTTATATATTAACGATAAATTTGTTGACGAAGTATTTGTTCGTCGTTCTCTGTCATTATGGACTGAGTACAAGCGAATAATAATGATTGATATAACAAAGTATTTTAAACCGGGAAAAAATGTTTTCTTTGTGGAGGTTGAAAATTTTGGAACAAGCAGAGCTGCTGGATTTAATTTAACTTCAAACTTTGGAATAGATGATATAACCTTTGAAACCAAATCTCAGGAAAACATCAAACATTTTGTTTGGAAAGGACGAGTCCCGAATTCCAATGAGTGGAAAGATGTATCTGTTAAAGAATATCCTTTCCCTGTTATTGCTCCAGATTTTTTTACCAAAAGGTCCAGCTGGATTGAAAGATGAATGATAAAAAAACCGCCCTTCTTTATGGCATATTAGCAGGATTATTTTCTGTGTTATATTTGCGGGAAATTGTTCAAGCAGCAATTGTGTTCTTTGTAATGAAATCAAACATGAAATTTACTTTTGAAGGTTATTATTTCTCTTTGAGTTATGATTGGTCTTCGGTTACAAACGAATACTTAAAATATCTTTTACTTGCATCATATTTTATTTCTGTAGTTATCATAATTGAATTGACTTCATTGATAATTAAACTGAAAGGAAACTTTAAATTAAAAGCGGGAGCAGCCATCTTTCAGCTTCTTAATGTTTCCTGGTTATTTTTTAGTATGATCTTTTTTATAGTGTCATTTATTTTTAAGTTTACAATTAGTCATGAATGGACTATGTTTTTTAATAGTACAAAGTATAGCCGGCAAGAACAGACTATAGTTATTTTTTTTATTGCGTTGGTTCTCTTTGTTTATATAAGTTTGGTATTCAACAGAATTACAAATTATTTTACAAATAATACTTAAAGGAGCATATGAATTCATTAAAAAATAAAATTGTATTAATCACCGGAACATCATCCGGCATTGGAAAAGCCTGTGCTGAATCTTTTGCAAAAGAAGGAGCACATGTTATATTAAATGGAAGAAGAAAAGAAAAAGTTGAACAGCACGCCATATATCTTTCGGAAAAGTATGGTGTTAAAACTCTTCCTCTAATTTTTGATGTTAAAAACAAAACTGAAGTGAAAGAAAAAATTTCTTCTCTTCCTGATGAGTGGAAGAAAATTGATATACTTGTAAATAACGCAGGACTTGGTAAAGGACTCGATAAAATTTACGAAGGTAAAACTGAAGACTGGGAATTAATGATTGATACCAATCTCAAAGGTCTTCTTTACGTTACAAGAGAAATTTTGCCGCAGATGATTGATAGAAAATCAGGACATATAATAAACATTGGTTCAGTGGCTGGTCACGATGTTTATCCTGGAGGCAATGTTTATTGCGCAACTAAATTTGCAGTAAAAGCTTTGTC
>CAZQSR010000034.1:0-20039 GCA_964596145.1 uncultured Ignavibacteriaceae bacterium | reverse complement strand
TCTCTCCTTTTCTTCCAAATATTTTTTTAATTCCGTTTTCAAGAATTTCAATAGGGATATTCAGGAATGGAGATGCAGCCCCAAGCATTACTATATTTGATGAGCGAACAGCTTTCAAGTCTTTAGCAATTTTATCTGCATCAAGTGCAATATGTTTAGGAAGTGAATTAATCTCATTAAGAATTTTTTCAATTTCCGGATAATCAGGAATATTTATGAATGGAGTTGTATTAGTTACCACCCATCCTGTTTTAGAAAGATATGGAAGATAACGCAATGATTCCATTGGCTCCACTGATAGAATTAAATCTGCGTGACCAAGAGGAATTAAATCTGATGCAATTTCTTTCTCCGAAATTCTTAAATGAGATTGAACTGCACCTCCACGCTGACTCATCCCATGGACTTCAGATTGTTTAACAAATAATTTATTGTCTAATGCTGCAACTCCAATTATTGCTGCAATTGAAAGTATTCCCTGTCCACCTACACCGGCAAGTATTATATCAGTTTTCATATTTCTTCAAAATTTTATTAATAAATGTTAGTTAGTTTTTTTCAGCTTTTTTTTTTCTTGAAAGAGTTTGAATGCATTCTCTTCTTGCAATGATTACAGAAACTCCTTTGTAAGCAAGTTCTTCTTTTAAGACTTTAACCATCTCTTCATGGTTTTTCTTTAAAGGAACAACAACTCTTAAATGCTCTGGTTCAACCCCTACTCCTGAACAAATCGCTTCAAGCTTATTTAATGCTGCTGAATCCTGTCCGCCGGTCATACCAGTTGTTTCATTATCTGCAATAATTATTGTTACAGGAGTTTTTTCATTAACACAATCAAGTAAACCTGTAATTCCTGAATGAGTAAATGTAGAATCTCCAATTACTGCAACTGATGGAAAAAGCCCCGCATCTGCTGCGCCTTTAGCCATTGTAATTGAAGCACCCATATCTACACAACTATTAATAGCATTATATGGAGCGAGGGCTCCTAGAGTATAACAACCAATGTCTGAAAAAACACGGTTTGCACCATATTCAATCATCGCTTCATTTAATGCATCATACATATCACGGTGACCGCATCCACTGCAAAGTTCCGGTGGACGATTTGCTACAAGTGAAGGCACTTTACTGCCTTCAACGACCTTATGACCAAGTGCTTTTGCAACTATATCTGGATTTAATTCTCCATCTCTTGGAATTGAACCATCAAGTCGTCCTTTTATTTTTATTTCCTGTGGATAAAAACCTTTTAAAACTTCTTCTACAACCGGGTATCCATCTTCAAGAACAAGAAGCGTCTTACACTCGCTGCTGATTTTTTGCAAATGATTTTTGGGAATCGGGTATTGCCCAATTTTCACAACTGGATATGGACAATTTCTATCTGCAAAATTTTCCATTAAATAGTTATAAGCTATTCCACAAGCAATAATCCCGAGTGATTTATCATTTCCATCATAATAAAAATTATATCTGGATTCTTCTGAAGATTTTTCGATTTCTTTCTGAACATCAAGTAATAGTTTGTAACGCTTTCTTGCTATTGATGGAAGAAGAACAAACTGTTTTGAATCTTGAGGAACTTTCAATTCATTCTGAGGCTTAACTTCTCTACATTCAACTACTGCGCGACTATGTGCTAATCTTGTTGTTAGTCTTAACATAATAGGAACACCGAATTTCTCTGATAATTCAAGTCCTTCGTAAGACATATCGTAGCATTCCTGCTGATTGGATGGTTCAAATATTGGAATCATTGCAAACTTTCCATAAATGCGGGAGTCCTGCTCATTCTGAGATGAATGCATTGAAGGGTCATCTGCAACAGTTACAATCATACCACCGTTAACTCCCGTTATTGATGAGTTAAGGAAAGGATCGGCTGCAACATTTAATCCGACATGCTTCATACAAGTCATTGAACGTTTACCTGCATACGACATCCCTAATGCTGCTTCCATCGCAGTCTTTTCATTAGCAGACCATTGGCTATGAATATTTCTTTCTTTTGCTTGTTTTGAGTGTTGGACATATTCTGTAATTTCGGTGGAAGGAGTTCCAGGATAAGCATAAATACCTGATAATCCACCATCAATTGCTCCCTGAGCAATTGCTTCATCACCAAGAAGAACAAGTTTTTGCATAGTAGCTTTCTTTTTGTGAAAAAATACAATACAAAATTATAAAGATTAAATCAATTTTTTAATAATTAATATAAATAAGTAATGATTTTCTTTGAGTATATCTTCTCTACTTTTTAGCTAAAAGTGTATTTCATTAATCATAAGGGAATGTTTCCATGCTTCTTTTTTGGATTAATATCGACTTTGTTTTTTAATAAATGGAAAGCTTTTACTAATTTAATCTTGGTTTCAGAAGGTTCAATTACATCATCAATATAACCACGTTCTGCTGCAATATATGGGTTTGTAAATTTTTCAACATATTCATCAAGTTTGTTTTGCAATTCTTTTTCAGGATTCTGTGAAGAAGAAATTTCCTTTTTAAAAATAATTTCGACTGCACCTTTAGGACCCATCACAGCAATTTCAGCTGAGGGCCAGGCAAAATTGAAATCACCACGAATATGTTTTGAATTCATTACATCATAAGCTCCACCATAGGCTTTACGCGTAATGACCGTTACTTTAGGTACTGTTGCTTCACAAAAAGCATACAGCAACTTTGCACCGTGACGAATAATTCCATTCCATTCCTGGTCTGTGCCTGGCAAAAATCCAGGAACATCTTCAAGTACTAAAAGAGGAATATTAAACGCATCACAAAAGCGAACAAATCGTGCTCCTTTTACTGAGGCATTAATATCAAGAACACCTGCTAGAAATGCTGGTTGATTAGCTACTACACCAACTGAAATTCCTCCTATTCTTCCAAAACCACAAATAATATTTTCCGCATAATTTTTTTGAACTTCAAGGAAATCTCCTTCATCAAGTATGAGATGAATAATATCTTTCATATCATAAGGTTTATTCGGATCTTCAGGAATTATTTTGTTTAATTTTGGATTTGGTTTCAGTGACGAAAAATCAAAACCTTTTTCTTCTGCTCTGTCCATATAATTTAATGGAAGGAAAGTAAGTAACTTGCGAACATTAAGAAGAGTTTCAACTTCATTTTCAAAAATAAAATGAGCAACACCTGATTTTGAAGCATGAGTTTCAGCTCCGCCTAGATCTTCAAAGGAAACATTTTCGTGAGTTACAGTTTTAACAACATTAGGACCAGTAACAAACATATAGCTTGAATTTTTTGCCATGAAAATAAAATCAGTAATTGCTGGAGAGTACACTGCTCCACCTGCACAAGGTCCAAGTATTACAGAAATTTGTGGAATAACTCCTGAAGCCAGAGTATTACGTAAAAATATGTCGGCATAACCTCCAAGACTTTCTACTCCTTCCTGGATTCTCGCACCACCAGAATCATTTAAACCAATTACAGGAAAACCGCTCTTCATTGCAAGGTCCATAATTTTACATATTTTTTCTGCGTTGGATTCTGAAAGAGAACCACCGAAAACAGTAAAATCCTGGCTGAATAAAGCAACAGGTTTACCTTCAACTTTAGCAAAACCTGTGACAACACCATCTCCCGGAAAAGAAACTTTATCCAGTCCAAAATCTTTTCCACGATGCTTTACGAAAACATCAATTTCTTCAAATGAACCGCTATCGACAAGTAATTCAATACGCTCCCTTGCAGTTAATTTTCCTTTATCGTGTTGAGATTTTATTTTGTCCTCACCACCTCCAAGAAGTGTCTCTTTTCTTCTTAAATGAAGTTCCTCAATTTTTTTTTGCATAGCAACCGTCCCAATTAATGAAAAAGAAAAAGGACAGCCCGATGATTGACTGTCCTTAAAAAGTAATATTAATTAAAATGTGAAGCCTAAACCTGCACTGAATGAACTATACTTTGAGATGTTGTAATCAACATTAATGTTTAAAACTGCGAGCTTAAATGCAGCACCGATAATCATTCTGAATGAATTTTCTCCTTTTAAAGAGAATGAAACAGGAAGTGAAAGTTTTTGTCCACCCGGTGCATCTACGACATAATTATATTTAATATCAATTGACGATGATTCAAAGGCTAAGCCAACATAAGGCGTGGCTGTAACTATCGCACCAAAAGTTTTACTTGCATAAAGTCCGAACGTTGTTGCTGAAACATCAAATATACTTGTATCTTTAGGTCCGACGGTCATACTTTGTGTAAAGAAGCCAAGTGAAAGGTCAACTGGTATTGGAACAGGAATCCATTGTCCAATATTATGTTGTAAACCAAAACCAAAGTAAGCAAACTCACCAAGGTCTTTATTAATTTCTATTGAAGGGATGAATCTAAATGATGCAGAAGTTCCGTAAACAGTTCCTAAAGAAATCTGAGGAGCAAATAAAGGCATTAAAGGCAATTCACCTAAAAATCCTTTAACAGCAGTAACAATTTTTTTTGCACCAACAGTTTGTCCTTGCACTGTTGCACCTTTAAAATTTATCTCAATGTATTTGTCTTTGCTTCCGACGATTGTTGGTCCAGACATTTCAACCTGAAAATCTTTTTGAATAATTTCATTAACCATTGCTGTCTTCAAAGGTTCTGGTTGATTACCAACTAATTGTTCTGCCTGTGATTTAGAGAAACGAAAAGTACCGGACGTCTGAAAGGTTTTATTTTCATTTCCAAACATAGTTCCCATGAAAACAAATCCAATTTCAACATCAAGTCCAAGTATTTTACTGGAAGGTGCTTTATGAATCCAGCCTGTATTAAGATTAGCACCAAATCCTGAAACTACAGGTGCCAAGTAAGCTTTTGCTCCATCTTGTGAAAGGTTTGATAAAGTAGATAAGAGTGTTTGTCCATAAGAAATATTGGAAATCATCACTAATGCTACCAATAAAGAAAGAATTCTTTTTTTCATCTTTTGCTCCTTTTATGTTGTTAATAAATTGTTATAAAACAATAACAAAACCGTTATAATTAACCTTTTAATTTCGTTAAGAGTTCCTCAAATGAGGAAAGGATTATTAATATTTTCATATTTAATTGTTGAACTTTCTCCGTGTCCGGGAAATATAATCGTTTCATCTGGCAGAACAAGCAACTTATTTCGTATTGAATTAATAAGCGTTTTGTAATCTCCTCCCCATAAATCTGTTCTACCAATACTTTCTTTAAAAAGAACATCACCAGTAAAACAAATTTTTTGTTGTGGACAATACATACAAAATTCACCTTTAGTGTGTCCGGGAGTGAATAGAAAATTTAATTCATCATCTTCTATTTTGATTTTCATTTCTTCTGTAATGAAATTTGGTTTACTAATTAAAAAATTGTAATCTATTCCAAACATAGCAGCCTGAGATGAAGCATTTTCTAGTAATTCTAAATCGTCTTCAGGAATTAACAAATCAACTTTATATATTTGCATTAAGAAATGATTACCAAGAATATGATCAATGTGACAATGTGTATTGATAATATGTTTAATGTTTAATTTTTGTTGCTCGATAAAACCAGCTAATTCATTTTCTTCCTTTTTACCATAACAACCTGGATCAATAACAATTGCATCTTTTATCGTTTCATTCCAGATTATATATGTATTTACAAAGAATGGATTAAAAACAAATTTCTGAACTTTAAGCATTATTTTGAATTTTCATTTTTATTTGAATAGAAATGTCTTTTAACTTCTTCCAG
Organism: uncultured Ignavibacteriaceae bacterium; assembly: GCA_964596145.1. Taxonomy (GTDB): domain Bacteria; phylum Bacteroidota; class Ignavibacteria; order Ignavibacteriales; family Ignavibacteriaceae; genus CAZHVS01. The sequence continues at coordinate 14,306 of CAZQSR010000034.1, read as the reverse complement.
AAAATGTTTTGCAATAACCCAGCATAACATACTTTCGGCAATAACAGAGCAAGAAGGAACTGCAACAAAGTCACTTCTCTCTCTTCTCGACACAACAGATTTCATAGTAGTAAGATCAACACTATTTAATGGTTGCATAAGTGTGGCAATGGGTTTCATTGCTACCTGAACAATTATTGTTTCTCCGTTAGTAATTCCACCTTCAATTCCTCCGGCACGATTTGTTTTTCGCAGTAACATTTTTTCTTTTAGAAGAATTTCATCGTGAACCTGTGAACCATATTTATTAGCAGAAGAAAATCCTTCTCCAATTGCAACACCTTTCACAGCATTGATTGACATCATTGCAAAAGCTATATCAGCATCAATTCTACGATCGTACTGCATAAAACTACCAAGACCAGCAGGTACTCCAGTAGCAAAGACATAAAATGTTCCACCGAGAGTATCGCCTTTTTTCTTGGCGTCTTTAATTTTTAATCTAATTTGTTTTTCCTGGTTTGCATCAATTACGCGAAGTGAATTTTTGTTAGCATCAATACTCAATTTATTGATTTGTTCATCATTTAATTTATTATTAAAAATATTTTCGATAGTATCTTTGTCACAATAAATTCCTCCAATACTCTCAACTATACTTCCAATTTTAATATCAAATTCTTCTAAGAATTTTCGGGCAATTGAACAGGCTGCGACTCTTGCAGCAGTCTCTCTTGCACTGCTTCTTTCAATCGAATCCCTAATGTCATTAAAATTGTATTTGATACTACCAGTTAAATCAGCGTGACCTGGACGTGGAATAGAAACTGTGGTTGTTTTCACAGAAGTATTTTCTACTGTAAGAATATCTTTCCAGTTTTCCCAATCATTGTTTTTTATGAAGAAAGTTATTGGTGCACCTGTGGTTTTTCCATATCTTATTCCTGAAAGAATTTCAACAGAATCTTTTTCTATTTTCATTCTTTTTCCTCTGCCATAACCCAGTTGTCTTCTTGCTAATTGAATATTTATATAATCAGCATTAAGAAACAAATTAGATGGAAAACCATCAATTATTGTTGTCAATCCTTTGCCGTGAGATTCACCTGCTGTAAGAAATCTTATCACTTTTTTTTACAATTTTTGTTACAAGCAAATATACAAAAGCATAATCAGGATTGAAAAAAAAGTTTGAAAATTTTTAAATACGTTTTTAAAATGAAGAAACCTCACTGACAATGAGGTTTCTATCTAACGAAAACTAGTTTAATATTTAGTTAGGAATATTTAATCCAACAAACCTTGTATTACCCTGTTTATCAGCAACTACAAGCAGAACTGCACTTCCCTTCTTTTCTTTGATAATTTTTCTAAGTTCTGATACGTTATTAACCGGTTTCTTATCTGCTTTAAGAATTACCAGATCTTTAGCAAGACCATCATTAAAGGCTTTACTATAAGGTTTTACATTTGTAATTAAAACTCCGTTTGAGATATCATAATCGGTTTTTTCTTTTGAAGTAAGATTTTTTACAGATAAACCCAGATCATCAAATGTTATTGAATTGACATTCTCTGGATCTGTATCAGATTCACTCTTCTTGGAATCCTTTACATTTTCAACAACATCTTCATCCCGAGGTTTAAGAGTTACTGTTCTTTCAAGTTCTTTTCCATCTCTCCAGATTTTTAAGGTAACTTTAGTACCAGCAGTTTTTGTTGCTATATAACTTTGTAATTCACTTGGTTGAAATACTTCACGTCCATCAATTGTTAAAATAATGTCGCCTTCTTTTATATCTTCTTTTGAAGCGGCTCCACCTTCAACAATTTTTTGAACAATAACACCGCGTGATTTTCCGAGGTCTAATGATTTGGCAATTGCATCTGTAACTTCACCAATCTGAACACCTATGTAACCACGACTTACTTTTCCGTGAGCTATTAAATCTTTTGCAACATTTTTTGCAAGATTAATTGGAATTGCAAAACCATAACCCATATAACCGCCTGTTTGAGTAGCGATTGCAGAATTTACTCCAACCACCGCACCCGATAAATCAACAAGGGCGCCACCACTATTCCCGGGATTGATAGCAGCATCAGTTTGAATAAAATTTTCGACTCCATACGAATCTCTTTTCAATCCAAGATTTGTTCTGTTCAAGGCGCTAACTATTCCAGCAGTTACTGTTGAAGCAAGTGATAATGGGTTACCGATTGCCATAACCCATTGACCTACTTTTAATTTATCGGAATCACCAAGATAAGCAACTGGTAAATCCTTTGCATCAATTTTAATAACAGCAAGATCAGTCAACGGATCTTTTCCGATAAGCTTTGCATCAAGTTCTCTTTTGTCGTGAAGTTTGACAGTAATTGTTTTGGCATTTTCAACAACGTGGTTATTTGTTAAAATATATCCTTCTTCACTAATAATAATTCCACTCCCGGAACCTGCTTGTTCTTTTGGAATGTTAAAATCTTTAAATGGGAAGAAGAAAAAATCCTGTCGTGGATCATTTTCAACTGAAGCAACAACATTTATTTGAACAATTGATGGAGTAACTTTATCCGCTACTTCAATAAATGCCTGACTGAATGAATTTGCATCAGCATTTAGTTTAACCGGTGGCTCTGAAGCACCAAGTTTAATGTCAGCAAAACTATTACTAACCCAGCCAAATCCAGATACAAGGACTGCACCGAATAAGATTCCAGAAAACACTAATACTATTGCAGCAATAATTTTTTTTGATTTCATATTTCCTTCTCTGCTAATTTGTTATTTAATAAAAAGAGAAAGTATCAATTGACTATAATTTTTCCTTGTTTATAATTTTAGTGACTTAAGCCCTTTGTACTCGGGCATGTGATATCTAAAAAAATTTTCTATTATATTTAGTAACATTGTAATTGTTTTATCATCAAAACTAATTACAGGTTTTTTGTTCTTTAGACAATATAAAAGTTCAAAAAGTTCCGCAGGATAATTTGTATTACCAATAACTTCTGAGACGCACTCAAGACAAATAATTCCTGTTTCATAACTAAACCCGGCTATATTTTTTATTTCGACTTTCTTATGGCAGGATGAACAATGATCTATTTGTATTTCATAGCCTGCTTCTGAAAGAAAGAATATGAAAAACCTTAAAAATAATATTGCCGGATGTTCATTAGATGAATCAATTAATTCAAGGATTCGGCAAGTTCCTTTATATAATTTATCCTGAACTTCATGTTCTTTTATATAAGCTTTAATAAGTTCCAGAATAGAATAAGCGTATTTAAGTTTTTCAAAATCGCTTCTTGTATTTGTAAAATATGTCTTTATTTCAGCCTGACTTATCAATTGAACTTCACGTGAATCTTTTTTATACAAAACAATATTTATAATGTTTAAAGGGTCAACAACAATACCTGTTTTGCTATTTTTTCCTCTTCCACCTTTAATAATTGCTGCTAACTTTCCATACTCTTTTGTAAAAAGGTCTGCTATTTTGCTTGAATCGCTGTAGTCTAATTTGCTTAATACAATTGCTTCAGTTTTTAATATTTCGCTCATAACCTAAAAGAATATGGATATGTAAAAATTCCTTTCTCTGTTATTATGCCCGTAATCAGTTCTGACGGTGTTACATCAAATGCAGGATTATATACATCGTAAAATAGATTGGTAATTTTATTGCTATTAATAATTCTAACTTCATCGGCGTTTCTTTCTTCGATAGGAATATCTTCACCTGTTTTAATTTTATGATCAATAGTTGAAGTTGGTGCAGCAATATAAAAAGGAATTTTGTGATATTTACAGGAAATTGCCAAATTATAAGTACCTATCTTATTAGCTGAATCACCATTAGCAGCAATTCTATCTGCACCTGTAATAACCAGGTCAATTTTTTTATTTTTAATTACAAATGATGAAGCACCATCTGCTATAACTGAAAAAGGAATTTTATTTTTTGCCAACTCAAATGCAGTTAAACGAGAACCTTGTAACAATGGTCTGGTTTCGTCTGCAAAGACGTACTTCACTTTTCGTTTATTAAATGCATACTGGATAACACTAAAAGCAGTTCCGTCACCGCCTGTAGCAAGTTTGCCGGTGTTACAATGAGTTAATATTGTAGATTTCTTTTTGAAAATCTGAAATCCATACTTTGCAATCTTATCACACTTATCTTTATCATCATTATGAAGTTCAATTGCTTTCTGCAATAATGATTTATAAATATTTATTTGACATTCTGCTTTTTGAAAAGTTTTTTTTATTTCTTCCAGTGCCCAGAATAAATTTACTGCCGTAGGTCTTGTTAACCACAATCGATTGTAGGCTTTTTGAAATTCCTGTAAGGATGCTTTTTTTCTTTGTGATAATGCTAACCCATATGCTGCTGCTATACCTATTGCAGGAGCGCCTCTTATTTCAAGCTTTTCAATTGCTTCAGCGATTCTTTCATATTTATCCGTTGAAACATATCTTTCTACAAAAGGCAGTTTAGTCTGATCAAGAAAGATTAATGAATCGTTTTCAAATTTTAATGAGAAATAATCACTTTTCTTCATCGAAATGAGAAATTGTTAGAAAGTCTCTGTAACGATCTTTTATTCTTAAATAGGATAAATTTTCAAGTCCTTTTGTACTAAATTGTTCAACACAGAAAGAAGCCATAGTACTTCCATAAACTACAGCACGTTTAAGATTCTCAACACTTATATCCTGTGTTCTATGTAAATATCCTATCAATCCTCCGGCAAAAGTGTCTCCCGCACCCGTAGGATCAAAAATTGTTTCCAGTGGATAAGCTGGTGCAGAGAAGAATGTATCATCAGCAAATAACAATGCTCCGTGTTCTCCTTTTTTAATAATTAAAATTGGTACACCAAGTTCTTTTATCTTTTTTGCTGCTTTAATAAGATTGGGTTCGTGAGCTAGTAAACGAGCTTCTGAATCATTTACAATTAATAAATTAACTCTTTTAAGCACTTCAAGAAGTTCATCTTTTTTACCTTCAATCCAGTAATTCATTGTATCGCAGATTACAAAATATGGATCATTAATCTGATCAAGTACTCTTAATTGCAAAGTTGGATCAATATTACCAAGACAAATATAACGAGCTTTCTTTAGTCTTTCCGGAATAATCGGGTTAAAATTTTCAAAGACATTTAATTCTGTCAACAGTGTATCTCTTGTATTCAGATCATAATGGTATTTACCAGACCATCTGAATGTTTTACCTCCTTCTATAACCTGCATACCTTCAAGATTAATATTATGATTTTCCATTAATTGTATGTATTCTTTTGGAAAATCCTCGCCCACTACACCGATTAAATTTACAGGTCCGCTAAAATAACTTGCGGCAAGTGATATATAAGTTGCAGAACCACCTAAAGCATTTTCAATTTTATCAAAAGGTGTTGCAACTGTATCAAGACCTAACGATCCAACAATTAAAAGACTCACAATAACTCCATTTTTTTATATTCAAATTTAATGTATTAGTGCTTAATTCTAAATTTTTATCTCAACAAATTTCAACTTTGGTGATTTTCCCGAAAGGAATTCATAAATGATATCTAGTGACTTTTTTTGTCCAGGCCAGGAAAAAAGTGACCTTGCCTGTTTATAAGAGAGCCATTTATACTTTATATGTTCATCTGACAATCTGACTTTAGATTCTGAATCTGTAAAAACCAGGAAGACTGGAATCATCATAATTTCATCTGAAGCAGGTTCGTAGTATGAATTTATGTTTGGAACAACCCACATTTTTTTAATAGTTAATCCTGTTTCCTCCTTTACTTCACGCAGAGCTGTTATAAATGCTTTTTCATTTTTCTTTAATGAACCTGTAACCATCTGCCAAAGTAAAGGATATATTTCACTTTCACTTCGTTTCAAAACAAGGAACTGGATTTTTCCATTTTTTTTCCTGTAAATATGAGTTTCTGTCATTGTTGGTTTTGTTTTCATATTCTTATCTTATAGTTTAAAAATAAGCTCTTACTTCTGCACGAGCCGTATTTATTACTCTTCCACCACCTTGCAGTCGTCCATCATAACTGGCAGTTGACTGCAAATTTGATGAAATTCTATAATCAAAATTAGCACGCCAGAAATAATTTTTACCAATTAAATTTCCACTTGTTAGTTCAAAAGGAATATAGTTTTCAGTTGTATTTGCTGTTAGTTCATTTCTTTCTAATTCTACTCTTATTCTTCCATTTCCAATAAAAGAAAAATTGAACCGTATTACTTGTCCATTGCTATTTATGATTGTAGGATTTTTAGGATAATAATCACTGCTTCTTCCACCTTTAAGAATAAATCCAATTTCAATATTTCTATCTGGTCTGTATGAGAAATCGCTTGTAACAAAATTGCTTTCAATCATTCTGTTTCTGTTTGAAGATAATGGAGCACCTAAATAATCTAACTGGTTTACAATATCTGTCTGGTTAGTTATTTCCTGTACCATTCTGAATCTTATTCTCATACTTCGTTCTCTGTTATAACCTTTTTCAATTCCACTGCTAAATTGATTTAAACTTTTTCTCTGATTAAATCTTAAACGAAACGAAAGTTCGCTACTGTTTTCAAATATGAAAAAATCCTGCTGAATATATTCTGAACCTCGAATTGTGGTTTTATCATTCCGGAAAGAAGAGAAATTTAGCAAATAAATTTTTTTTAAATTTTCTTCTTCACTGTTTTCCTCTATCCTAATATAAGTCTCGCTTGATAAAGGAGAAAAAATTGATTTCAATATTCCTTCACCTGGAAAAATATCAGATAAATTTACTTTCCATCTTGTGCTGGTTTTCAAATCAATTACGGGATAAAGTTTATCAGTTGGAATTGTTACCAAAACAAATTCACCATCATAAATACTATATTGAAACTCGTTTTCTTCTGCTATTCCATTATTATTTAAGTCGCCGAGATAAATGTACTGGCCTGTCCCTTTCTGAACTTTAACAAAAACTTTTTCAAGCTTAGCAGTCTTCTGTGTAGATACTTCGTAATAGAGATCACCGTTTAATTTTCTTTGCCAGAACTGAAATCTTGATTGAGACCTAACAAGTATTGTTTGGTGATTTAATTGTCCCGCTTTCTTGTAAATGTCAGAATATTTCTTTTCTCTAATTGTAATCTTTATGTTAGAGTTTACTTCTTGTATTGCGTTGAAATTCATTTCATAAGATTGACCAACCGATTTTGATTCTCTTTCCAGAATTCCATTTATAGGAAGATAATCTTCACGAAAAGTTAATTTAAAACCAGCGTTGAAACCATTAACAGCTATTAAATCTACATAAGGATTGAATTCATCGTATTTTAAACTGCCAGATACAAGCAGGTTGTTGTTGATTAGTTTATCTGTTTTTTTTTCTGAAAGGAACTCAATACCAGGTTTTAATTTCCAGACTGTATAAAATGCATTTGCTCTTTGCCTTACCCAAAATGATTTTGAAGAATTACTTTTTGCATCTGCTATATCAAGATTATAGGTAACAGAATAATCTTTATTATCCCCAACCACTAATGAATTATTATATCTTGAAGATGAAAATAAATTGTCGCGTTTTAACAATCCGTAACTTGAATTAATAGTTATGAAATCCGAAGGAATCATTTTCAAAGAAGCTTCTCGTAAAATTTCATTTTGTTCAGTGTTTTGACTAATTGTGTTATAATTTCTTTCAAATTCAACTTCATTAAAACGATCAACCGATTTGAATCTTTTTTCTGTAAACCTATCTTTATACGAAAAACCTATTTTACCAAAATTCAAATCACCAATTGTAATTTGTTGAGGATCAACTCTAAATAATATATTTCTTGCGTAACCAAGATTATCATCATCATTTAAAGGTGAAAATCGATTTGCGTCATAACTGCTACCTGCTACTTCAACTGAAATAAAAATTTTATCATATGGAGAATAATTTAGAACAAGATTACCAAACTGTTTTAATTCCGGCAGTGGTAAAAATACAATTGGCAAATAAGAACCACTTCCTTTACCTGTATAAGTGTAATAACCAAGACTTTGTTTAACATAATCGCCGATACCTTCACCTACATATGTAAACGAAATATTATAAATTGAATTTGAACTACCCGGATTATAAATGTAATACGTTACATTATCACCTTGAATTACTGTATCCCGTTTTTCATAAATGCCTTTAATATTTCCAAGAGAATCAGGTTGGGCTAAAGTTACACCGCTTTTAACAGCCTTGTATCGATCATCTCCTGCACTGGATAAAATATTCTTATCTTCCTCTGAAAGAGAAATATCAATCGGAGCATCCTGGTTATCACCTTCTCTTAAAAACTGAAATTGAAGAGATAATTTTTTATCAATGATATTTAAATCAGTTCCTGAACTTATTAATGTTCTTTCAAACCTTCTATCAGTATATTCAAAATCAACATTTATTCTGCTTGCAGAAGTGATTAACTTATTTGGTGTAAACGTAATAGTTGAATTGGAGTAATCAATAATGTAGTCTTTATTCTCCCCTCGTTTCATTTCTTCACCATCAAGAAAAACTTTTTCAGAGCCAGCTATTATAATTATATCTTTTTCACTATTGATTCCTGAAAGTCTGTAAGGACCTTGAACTCCATCAAGACCAGACAATTTATTCGTATTAAACTTACCCTTAGAACTTGCAAATGCAGTATAACCATTTATGTCATCAAACATAAATTCACCAAGTAAGCCCTGCAATTTTCTATTGATTTTTCCAAACTCTCCTGAACGCCTATTTAAATCATAATCACCAAAAGTTCCGGAAGCATTTTTATGTTTGATTTGTATAAACACTTTATCAAGTTCATCAAGTCTTTCAGTATTTCCTTCTGGTTGTATAGGAGAATTTTCGTCTGTTAATGCAGCAACTATTTCTATTTCATCTGAAAGCTTCCCGCTTAATTGAAGTCTTAATCCGCTTTGTAGAGTAAAATCTTTGTTTGTGCCTACTGTAAAGCCACGAATTAGAGTTCCGCTTTTTTCGAGTTGATTTCCAAAAAAATAATCTGCTGATAGAAGTCGTGAATCTGACTGGATTGTCTTAATTGAATCGCGACTTTTTTCATCATACTTTACAATTAGTTCTCGCTTCTTATATTCTTTGAATAAATTCAATCTGATAGAGTTATATGTAACAAACAGAGTATCAAAAATGGAATAAGATAATGAATCCGATAGTGTGAACTCTCCCGCTGAATAAATAATTTTATATTCATTTCGTGATATGGTTTTATCTCTTAATCGAATAATTTCTGAGTTGGGAATGACGTTTGTACTTTTGAAATAATATCTGTTTTGAAAATTAACAAGAATTGTGTCAGTAACAATTTTATAATTGCTATTTACCTGCGAAAAGATTTTATTACCCGAAAGAAATCCGGATACTATAAATAGAAAAGTAAAAACAATGCTGGTTTTGTTCAAAAGATGTTGTAAATTTTTATTCGAAATCTAAACCAGATTTTATTCCATAGCAAGGTAAAATAAAATTTTGATTGTAAGAAAACTTCTTAAATTATATAAGATTTTATATCTTTGCAGTGTATTTTTAGCCCAGATGGTGAAATTGGCAAACACGCTAGGTTCAGGGTCTAGTGCTGGCAACGGCTTGGGGGTTCAAGTCCCCCTCTGGGCACAATAATTTTTCTAAAAATAATTTTCCTGATGGTACAACTTCAATTAAATTCAGCTTATAATTCTGCACTTAAGTTTGCAAAATCTCACTATGAAAATTTTCCTGTTGTTTCTTTTCTTATAAAAAAAAATTTAAGAAAACATATTGCAATAATATATTGGTTTGCCCGCACTGCTGATGATATTGCAGACGAAGGGGACATGGATCCTGTTCACAGAATTTCAAAACTTGAAAATTTTGAACTTCGTTTAAAAGAATTGATTAATGGAAATTTTACTAATGATTTTGAATATGCTCTTCATAATACTATTATTAAAAAAAAATTAAACCCTGCTCATTTTTATAATTTATTAAAAGCCTTTAAACAGGATGTCGTTAAAACACGGTATGAAAATTTCGGTGAACTTTTAAATTATTGTAATCATTCGGCAAATCCTGTTGGAAGACTTGTGCTTGAATTACACGATATTCGTGATGAAAGATTGTTTTTACTGTCAGATAAAATTTGTACAGCTTTGCAATTAACAAATTTTTACCAGGATGTTTCAAACGATATTGAAAAAGGTAGAATCTACTTCCCAACCGATGAAATGAAATTATTCTCAGTCAGTGAAAAAGAGTTTGAGAAAAAAGAATTTAGTGTTAATTTGCAGCAGTTAGTTAAACACCAGGTTTCAAGAGCTGAAAATCTTTTTTATGAAGGTGAAGAACTTTTGAATTTTTTAAGCGGCAGACTAAAACTTGAAATCAAATGGACAATATTTGGCGGATTGGCAATATTGAATAAAATTAAAAATAACGACTTCAATATTTTTAAAAGACCTGTGTTAACTAAGACGGATTTTTTGAAACTTTTATTAAAATCATTTAATTAATGGAATCAGCAAAAGAAATATCTAAAAAAAGTAGAAGCAGTTTTTACTATGCTTTTAATTTACTTCCAGAAGCAAAGCGTGAAGCGATGAATACTGTTTATGCTTTCTGCCGTAAGACTGACGACATTGTTGATGAAGGCAACGATTCAAAAGATTTTAAATACAGAAATCTGGTTAAATGGAGAACCGAATTTGAAAAAGCATTTCAAAATCAATCTGAATTTTCCTTGCTTAATAAACTTGCTAGTACTATAAGTCAGTTTAATATTCCAATTGAACATTTCTTTGAGTTAATAAAAGGAATGGAGATGGATTTGCAAAAAAACAGATACGAATCGTTTGATGAACTCTATCAGTATTGTTACAGGGTTGCTTCTACAGTTGGTTTAATGTGTATAGAAATATTTGGATATAAACATAAATCAACAAGAGATTTTGCTTTAAATCTTGGAATAGCTTTGCAGTTAACAAACATTTTACGGGATGTTTCAAAAGATGCGAAGAATAACAGAATTTATATTCCGCTTGATGAAATGAAACGTTTTCATTATACAGAAGAACAACTTTTTGCTAAAGAATATAACCTGCACTTTATCAATTTAATGGAATACCAGGCGAACCGTGCTAAATATTATTTTGATAAAGCAACAAAAAATCTTAACCGTGAAGACAAACCTTCAATGTTTGCAGCACGTGCTATGCAGCATATTTATTACCAGATACTTAAAAGAATTATTCGTGCAAAGTATGATGTTTATAACAACAACATAAAAATTTCTAAATTCAAAAAAATTGGAATTTCACTGGGTGTCTGGTTAAAATACAATCTCGTGTATTAATATTTTATGAACTTTATGAAAAAAGTTCTGGTCATTGGCAGCGGGTTTGCTGGATTATCGGCTGCAGTTCATCTTACAAAAAAGAAATATCAGGTAACTTTACTTGAAGCATCTCCTAAAGCTGGTGGAAGAGCTTTTTCCTATTTCAATGAAGACTTTAAAGAGAATCTCGATAATGGTCAGCATATTCTTATGGGCTGTTATTCTGAAACATTAAATTTTCTTAGAATTATTGGTGCTGAGAAAAGAATTTATTATCAAAAAAAATTATTAGTTCCATTAATTACAAATAATAAAAAGCTCTTTTATCTCAAAGCAAAAAACTATCCTTATCCTTTTGATTTACTTTCAGCAATTAATAAATTTTTCTTATTATCTCCTTCTGAAAAGATTAAAATCGTTCAATTTATCGCTCGTTTAATCTTTTGCAATGCTAATAAATTAAAAAATATTTCTGTAGAGAATTGGCTTAATCATAATCATCAAACAGAAAAAATACAATCAGTTCTATGGAACATTATATCAATTGGTGCTTTAAATACAAATATGAGTAATGCCTCTGCTTTTTATTTCGCAAATATTTTAAAGAAATTGTTTCTGAAAGGTTCATTCAACTCAACAATTCTTCTGCCTTCAACATCTTTAAGTGAAATGTACTGTCAACCTGCAATTAATTTTCTTCATAATAATAATACTGAGATTTATTTTAATGAAAGAGTTAATGAATTTAAGTTTTCAGAAAATAATAAAATTGTTAAAGTGATAACAGGCAATCGTGTATTTTCAGATTTTGATTTTGTTATCTGTGCTATTCCTTATTTCACATTTCAAAAGATAAAAGGGTTCGAACAAATAGTTAATAAAAAATTTTTGCATTTGAGAAGTTCTTCCATTTTAACTTTTCATATCTTGCTGAAAGAAAATCCTTTAAAAGAAAAATTTTATGGATTGATTAATTCGCCATTGCACTGGGTATTTAATCATCATAAATATATCACCACTGTCATAAGTGATGCCAATAAATATGCTGATAATGAAAGAGAATTTCTGTTCAATTTAGTATGGAATGAAATTGAAAAATATTTACCTCTTACAAAAGATATGATAATCGATTTTAAAATGATAAAAGAAAAAAGAGCTACTTTTATTCCCGATTCTGATTCAATTAATAACAGACCTTCAACAAAAACCAATATTTCAAATATTTTTCTTGCGGGTGATTGGATTAATACAGGATTACCTGCTACAATTGAGAGTGCAGTATTGTCCGGTAAAATGGCAAGCGAAGAAATTATTGCTCAATGAGCATCAAGCCAGTTATCTCCAATTCCTGTATCAACTTTTACAGGAACATTTAATGGTAAAGCATTCTCCATCAATTGACAAATAACGGGTTTTAATTCTTCCAGCTCATCTTTATGTGCATCAAAAACTAATTCATCATGAACCTGTAAAACCATTTTAGTTTTTGCTTTACGTTTGTTAAGTTCCTTCCAGATATTAATCATGGCAATTTTAATCATATCAGCCGCAGTTCCCTGTATTGGCATATTGATAGCAGCACGCTCTTCAAAATTTCTTACAGTAAAATTACTGCTATTAATATTTTTCAGAAATCTTCTTCTACCAAGCAGCGTTTCAGCGTATCCTTTCTCTTTTGCTGATTTAATCGCATTATCCATATAGGATTTTATTTTACTGAATGAATTAAAATATGTGTTTATTATATCTGCAGCGTGGTTTTGCGAAATTCCTAATCGGGTTTTTAAACCAAAAGCTCCTATTCCATAAAGTATCCCGAAGTTAACTTCTTTAGCTTTCCTTCTCATATCAGGTGTTACTTCTTCAGGAGCAACTCCAAATACGAGTGCCGCAGTTCTTCTGTGAATATCTTCATTATTTTTGAATGCTGTTATTAATGTTTCATCTTCACAAATTGAAGCCATTATTCTCAATTCAATCTGACTATAATCCGCACTTAGAATAACGTAATCTTTGTTACGAGGAACAAATGCTTTACGTATTTCTTTTCCCATTTCAGTTCTGATAGGAATGTTTTGCAGATTTGGTTCATTACTTGATAATCTTCCTGTTGATGCAACAGTCTGGTTAAATGAAGTATGAACTCTGCCTGTTATTGGTTCAATAAGATTTTGTAATGCATCTGCATAAGTTGATTTTAATTTAGCTGCCTGCCTGTAATCAAGGATATAATCAATTATTTCGTGTTCACCTTTCAGATTTTCCAATGATCTTGCATCAGTTGAAAATCCTGTCTTTGTTTTCTTTCCTGTTTTCAGTTTCAGTTTATCGAATAATATTTTTTGCATTTGCTGAGGTGAATTAATATTAAAACTCTCTCCCGCTGCTTCATAAATCTTTCTGGTATAATTATCCATCAATGTTTCTAAATCACCTGAAAATTGTTTCAAGCTTATTTTATCAACTCTTATTCCCTCTCTTTCCATATCTTCAAGAACTTCAACAAGAGGAAATTCTACTTCATAACATAATTTTTGCAGTGAATATTTTTCTATCTCTTTACTCAATACGTTATAAAGTTTTAGCGTAACATCAGCATCTTCAGCCGAATAATCTGAAAGTCTGTTTACATCTGTTTCAAATATTTTTGATGGATCTTTCTTTAAACCGATTAATTCAGTTAATGCAATTGGTTTGTAATTCAGATATTTCAGTGCAAGTTCATCCATGCTATGCTTTTGATCAGGATCGAGAATATAACTTGCTATCATTGTGTCAAAATAAAAATTCTTTACACGAATATCATGGCTTCTTAAAACAGCAATGTCATATTTACCATTCTGACAAACTTTTTTTATTTTCTCATCTTCAAAGACAGGTTTAAATATTTTTACAAATTCATTTTTATCAAGCCTGTCTTCAAGCGATTGATGGAACA
>CAZQSR010000033.1:0-20294 GCA_964596145.1 uncultured Ignavibacteriaceae bacterium | reverse complement strand
TTACTTTCCGATGCAAAATGTAAAGTAATATTGATTATCAGTTGATTATGTGTTTTGGGCAACAAAAGGGCAACAAAAAAGCAAATATCAACTGAAATCGTAATGCAAAGATAGGAAGAAATTTGGGGAATTTTGGACAATAAAAAAGCCCTTGATCTTAACCAAGGGCTCTGTTCAGTTTCAGGAATCTTCTACTTAACCTTGCTGGCTAAATCATTCCCTGCTTTGAACTTAATCACTCTTTTTGGCATGTTCGATACAAATTGAGTGTAGTCGGTTGTTACAACGTGCAATGCGGTCATTGCATCAACCCAGTCAGATGGTGCTACCACAGAAACTGCTCCATCAGCACGAGTTGCAGCATCAGGATAAATCATTGCTTTGTTTGTGGTGCAGTTGAATAACACAAATGTCAGAAGGCTTGCAAGCTCATCCGGATTTTGAGTATTCGGGTCCCAAGCAATATCCATGACCTGGTTCGGTTGTCCTGTAAGAGTTACACTGTTTAAGGTGCTACCATCAAAATCACAAAGAACAACTTTGGTATGGTCAATCGCAGGTGGGTCACCTGCAAAGGCATTTTTTACATTGATGCTTGTGATTTTGTTGAAAGGGGACATCTTACGCAAGCTACCTGCATAAACATCGTTTATGAGAGGCAAAACCTGCCTTACAAGGTCAACAGTTGTTGCAAACTTGTTTCTTTGTGTTACTTGTCCTACCGTTTGAGGATTTTTTACTTCAATCGGTTTTGAACGCATTACATTTTTCCCAAACTGTTTTGAGAATACAGCAGTACCAAATTTCTTTTTGGTTCTGCCAGTGATCGGATTTTGTACAATAGCCATTGTTATTAAATTTAAAGTGAATAATTCTTGTTAACTAAGCGGACTTGATACGGACTTGGTACGGCTTAAATACCTCGATGAACAAATCCATTACAAAAATAGTATCAAATGTACCTGAAAACAACTAAATCACTGGTATTGAGATAGTAATGTATGCTTATGCTTTCTTTTACTTCAATTTGTATAAAAATGAAAAGGGAGTTTTTGGCTCCCTTCTGTTAATTTGTAAGCTCGAATTTTTTTGAATGATTCTCGATTACATCACTGCCGTATTTATTACGGATGTATTCGATTGTTTTTGGGCTTTTATTGCCACTTTTATAGTCTGGTGGGCGGTAATACCACATTACCTTTTTGGGTGCGAAATAGAAGCCTGTTTGCTTTAATTGCTGTCGGTGTGGGTAGGTGTTGCCACTCAACCAAATCCAGTTTCCGATTAATTCAATGGTAATGCCATTCAATCCGATAATCTGGTCAATGATTTCAGGATACTTGATAAATTCCTGTTGCTCCTGTTCGGATTTCTCGGCAAACGAAAAGAAGGGATTTTTCATGATGTTTTCATATTCGGAATTAATCTGCTGCATCGTGGAAGTTTCTCCGCCACGGTCGGGATGGTGCTTTAAAGCAAGTTCTTTGTACCGCTTTTTTACTTCATCTAAGGAAGTACAATCTTTGAAAAAATCTGTTTTCATTGCTATTGTTGATTAAATGTGAAAAAATCGCTGTTAGCTTCGCCTTCGGCTCGCATAAAAAGGATAATTCATTAATGAAACCTTAGGCAACCAAAAAGCGGTGCGGTGGCTGAATTGCAAGGTTTTTGCGAAAAAAATACTACCCCCTGCACCTTTTAAAATCAAATAATATTGCAGGGGTGTGGAGATTTTTTTTGCAAAACCCGAAGGGCTTGACCTTGCAAGAGCGTGGGGGCTTAACTTTGCTCTAAGGTTTTATTAATGATACCGCTAATGTTTTTTGATTTTATTCAAGGGGATGCACTGCTGTTAATGCGAGGTACAAATGTTACCGGTGGGTGGGTTCAGAGGTACAATGTTTCTACGGGCGAAGTGGGACGGAAGTGTGATTGCTGCGGGGTGGAGGTTTTGGCGTGTGTTTTTGTTTTCAGGGCAGTGGAAACGGCAGGGATGGCAAAAAATATCGAACAAATCAGGGATGGCTGCAAAGTAGCAAGCTGCAAAACCTTAATGTAAAAATGATTAGTGGTGAAATGAACGGAACTGAAATGAAATGGAGCGTTGGTGCAGCGAAGCGTAACCATTAGCGGAATGGAATGGAAGTGGAGTGAATGAACCTCTAATATAAATTAAATACTTGCTGCTTGCTGCTTTGCATTGGGTGGGCTTTGTTCTGATATTTTTTTAGGGTTGGCAGCCGTTTCCGAAGGGCTGGTACAAAAACCATGACAAAACCGAAGCGGAGGAGTGTGTTGGCTAAGGGATAGCCAAGATTGCCCATCAAAGGGCAAAAAAGAAAAGCTAAATCGAAGGTAGAATGCTCGAAGTACGGCGTGGGTGGGCTGTGCGGCTATTTAACATAATGTGCTTATAGGACAGCCGAATTATGATATTTATACCGCTGAAAATAGGCTGTTCCTATAAGATCACATTATGTTAATATAGCTTTGGGTTGTTTTTTTCTGGCACAAGCGGAACGGTGGTGGTGGTTGGAGTGAAGCGAATTTTTGCTTTTGAGCGGTGGCGTAGCTCTTTGCAACCGCAATGGAGCGATAGCGGAATGAGGATTACTCACAGGTTATTTTATTTTCAAAGGTGTTCGTGAGCTGCTAAAGCAGGTTGCAATGTGCTACTGTGCGGTGGCATGGCAAAAAGTGTGACAGAAAAAAACAACAGAAGGGCTGGCGTGGGGAGTGGCTATAAAAGACAGTAAAGCCCGCAACGCTTTATTTTAAGTGAGGGCGATGGATTTTATAGACACGGGGGACTTATTTGGCTGGTTTTGGTTTAATAATACCCTTAGCAATTAATAAGTCATTAATATCAATTGATGGTAAGGAATACTTTCCAAAAGGTGCATGAGATGTGACATTTGTAATAATTGCTCTTAGACTATTAATACAAATTGATAAACCAGAAATGTAAATAAAATTAAATTTATCATTATCAGTCAATTGCAAATTTTTATCAAACTCAAAAATGCCAACACCTTCAGAAAAAATTGAGTATCCTGATAGTTTTTGTTCACTTAAATTGACTTCAATTTTAACGAAGAGTTGTATTATTTCATTTTTTAAATCTTGTGCGACGAAATCTATATCAATATTATATGACTCAAAAACATCAGGAATATTAACCGCAATGTTTTCGGATGGTGGAGAAAATTCAATACTTTGTTTGAGAAGTAAGAAATTTTTAAGAATAAAAGGTGATTTTTTAGCTAACATAATTATGCACTCCTTCTTTCAATTAATAAATCTGTAATTTCTCCAACGGGCTCATTATTATTATAAGTAGGCGAAAATTTATGAAAAACCCAAAATCCCTCAGGCTGCGATTGTGGTTCAACAAGTTGTTCAATATCAATATTTGAATAAATATCCATAGATTTATTAGAAACAGCTTTAATTTCAAAAGTCATGTCGAAAAGTTTTTGAAATTTCGCCAAAGTTGGCAGATTAATTAATTTGGTGCCACGAAACAATTGAGTTATATAGCTTGCAGAAGTACCAATATTATTTGCCAATTCTTTTTTATTCCAATTTTTTTCATCTGATAGTTTTTCAACTTCACTTAAAAAACGGAAAGAAATCATTCTATATTCATGTTCTATGTCATTCTGCTTATCTACTTTTGATAATGCAGTATTTAAAATTTTATCTATTTCAGTTTTAGATTTGAATTTCATACTCATAGCCTCCCATTGTTTCTATTCTTGATTTAATTTTTTTCGGAATATCCTGTGATTTTTTACCTTCAAAGAGTTCAACCATTATAATTATTCTTTTACCACCAAAATTTGCTTCCTGACAATAAATTCGATCATTTCTTCCATTGTTTGTAAATCTCATTTCAAACATATTTTTTGCTTTGTCTGAAACATCTGCTTTGCAATATTTTTCCTTGTTCCTAAGATTTTCTTTTAGAATTGCTCTAATATCTTTAAATTCCTTATCAACACTATCCCTCATTATATAAGGCAAAATATCCCCAGCATTCTGATAATCAACCATTATAAATGTAGTTTGATGTTTACTAATATCTACAACAATAGCAATTCTTTTCATGGCAAAATTAAGCTATAGGTTAATTGCAACCAAATTTATTAACATTTATTTTTAAAAAATCTTTCATTATACACATATTCAATCTGTTACAAAAACCATAAATTATTCTTGCCAAATTCCGGCATGGTGCTGCTCTCGAAATGAGGGAAGATTTCTGCCACCATCTCGGGATATTTGATTGTTACTGGTAAATTCTGCTGGCGTACCGATTTCCAATACATACGGCTGAATTGATAAACCTGATCTATCAGGTCTTTTACGAGTTTATCGTCTTCCAACAGCTTGTTATCACTGGCAGACATACTCAGTTTTATCGGAAACGGAAAACCTTCTGTTGATTTTGGCAGGGTGTTTTCGTATCGTGTATTGTTGCAAAGCAAAAACTGATTCCTGCCTATGCTGATAAATGTTCCACTTACCGGAATAAGTTCAGGACAATTCAAATCGAATAATACAAGGTCTTTGCTTTCTGTTTTATTAATGGTGATGATGATTACCGGAATATCCAAGCCCATATCCTGCAACTCTTTTTTTATCGGTTCAAGTTCCTTATTGCTCATGGTCTTGTAAAAGTGAATTACCAAACGTTTTACTTCGGTGTTCTGTTTGCGGTAATTCTTTATTGCTTTGCTGATTGAGCCTGCCAGCTTGTACATATCATTTTGAGAGTAACACTCGAAACCTTTGAAATGACCATCGTTTGAGAAACAAAAAGCACTCCCGATATACCGACTTGATGAATTAGCCGATTTGAAAGCTCCTACACCAACAACCAATTCATTGTGCAATGTGCGATGCAAACGCCAAGGTACACCATTGAGTTTTGCAAGAATGGCAACGCCAATATTGACTAAACTGTAATTGTAATTAGGGTCGGATATTTTTGTTGTTTCTATTACCTGCGATGTTATACCGTATTTTAGTAATTCTTCTTTGACCTGAAAGTAATATTGCCGTTTGGTTGTATCGGGATGGTTTTTACTAAAAGGGCTCAGATAAATGGCAATGTAACGGATATTTGGGTCAAATGATTTACTGAAAAGACTTTGCCTGATTTCGGGCAAAGGATTCTCGTTATTTGTAAATGTGATTTGGTCGGCTTTGATGATGTTAACCGGAACTTTGAGTAGTTGATTGAGTTTGGGAAAATTTTTATACCCGTCTTTAAAATAGGTGTATAGCAGGTTTGCTTTGTCTTTCTCGCTTTCGTGGCAAATAAAAAACATATTGACATGGGCAAACGGACAATGAGAATATGGACCATTACCGATAAGTCCGGTATAGGGAACAATATCGGTTTTATCCTGACCGAATTGTAAACGATTGCTGCCGGGTGTGGTGTTCTTTATCCTGATTGTTTCTACTTTAAAGTAATTTTCATCATTCAATGGAATAATACTGCTGAATTGCTTTGATTTTATGAATGTGCCAATGAAATAATCGAGGTTTGATTTATACACTTTGTACCTGTTGGTACCGTTTCTTTTGGGCTGAACAGGAATATTTAGAGCATATTTCAGGGAATTGCTCAGGATAGGAAAGACGTTTTCCCAGTGGTACTTTGCTTCATCGGGCAATTTGTCGTATTTGTAAATCTGTTTTTCGTAAACAACCCTTTTAAACATGGTTGTTTCAATATCAAGGTCAATGATACTTTTTTTATGTACCAACGAAATACCGTCATAGGAGATGATAAGCTCCGGCGTGGCTGCATTGCGTGCAATTTGTACCCGAATGGTAAAAACTTTGTAACCATTGTATTCGGTGGTTGTTTCCTTTTTGTCATGAAACCATACTTCGAGGTCTTTTACAAAGTTGGAATTTACAACATCAGCAAAGGTTTTGAAGTGGTTGTAAATTAGCCATGCATAATAATGTTTTGCAAACCTTGTACACTTTGTAAGATCAACGGATATTACGGATTCCTTGTCGCTGGCATTTTCAAAATCGGAATAAAGCTGTTGTAGTTTTTTTGTGTTTGCATCAGGGATAATTTCTTCAATGTTTAAAGGGAACTCGTAATGATTTATAGGCAAGCAACCGTTTTTCTTCTCGGTGTAGAAGGCAAAATCTTTCTTTTCAACCGGGTGGTTGAAAGTAAGAATGTTTAGTATAAGATTTTGCTCTGCCATTGAAAATGAATTAATTAGCTGTTTTTGAACGTGGGCATGGAATGCCCGTGTTGTAATAATATGAGTAAATATATTAAAATAATACCCACGTATTGAAAAAGTGGGTACGTAATGCCCATGTTCCTGAAACGTGGGTAAATGATACCCATATTTGAAAAATTACTTTTTAAGAAGTTCATAAAGTGCTTTATTTATGTAAATTACTTCTTTTCCGATTTTCTGTGGAACCAATATTCCAATTTCGGCTAATTCGGAAAGATATTTGCCTGCGGTTTTTCGTTTAGCAATGCTTCTAAATTCCAGATGTTCGATTTTTGAATAAGGGTGCTCAAAAAGCAATTCGACTAACTCCTTTGAATAAACCAACGGTTTTTCGGTTTTCACTCTTTCAATGGTTTCAAGTATTAAGCCATTTATGCTGTTTACCTGTTTTATGGTATCTGTTGCGGTTTGTTCAATGCCTTTCAGAATGTAGAGTATCCACGGTTCCCAAACTGCATTAAACGTAACATCACGAAGCAGACGGTAATATTCTCCCTTATTTTGAATAATGAATCCGCTGAGATAGAGAATAGGGCTATCCAATAAGCCTTTCAGCATCAGGTAAAGGACATTTACAATGCGACCCGTTCTGCCGTTGCCATCATAAAAAGGATGGATGCTCTCAAACTGATAATGCTGAACTGCCAGCTTGATAAGTGGAGAAACATCTTCATCCTCATCCATATTGAGGAATTTTTCCAGATTGGACATAAGGTTGCTGATAGTATCTTTATCATCGGGTGGGGTGTAAATAGTTTCTCCGGTGGCATTGTTTTTTAAGGTTGTACCGGGCAATTGGCGAAGCCCTGCGGTGTTTTCTTCGAGAATATTCTGTACCTGAATAATACCGTTTGTGCTTAAAAATCCTTTGTTGCGGATAAATTCAGTACCTGAAAACAATGCTTCCCGATAGCGAAGCACCTCTTTGGTGGCAGAATCGGGTTTGAATGATTTGGCTGTTAATGCCTGGTATAACGAATCGTGAGTAGTAATCACATTCTCAATTTCGGATGAAGCTTTGGCTTCTTTTAAAACAATGGCATTGATGAGAATATTCTGATTTGGCAGCGTATGAGCCAAACCTTTTAACTCAGCCAGTGCAACGGCTGCCTTGCTTTCCTGCCTTAAAATAGCTTTGGTTTCAATTGCATCCCTGTCGGGTGGCAATAAAGGCAGTTCGTTATTTGGTATTTCAGGATTTAGAGCCATGATACTTAAATTTTATTTGATTTTGTTCGCCTCACCAATGAGGTGAGCAAATTGTAAATTGTTGAATTTCAATGTAAATATCAAATGTAAAGTTTCCATATTTCTATTATTAGCTTTCGGATTATTTCCTGTCTTTCAGAAACTGTTATCATATTCCAAGTATCAAACGTTTTCAAATTATTAGTTGCAAAGCCATTAAATGCTGTTTGCTCTCCGATTTTTATTTCTGAAAAAGTCCTCGTTAAAAAGATATTTGAGTTTAAATATGCTTTCTTCTTGACATCAAACCATTCGTTTGTTGAAATATCATTTGAGAAATTCAAACTTTGATTTATTGGGGCTTCCAATAATGATAAGTTGCCAAACTTATATACCGTATTTTGATAATCATATTGATTTGGAAACAATGAAACAGGTATGTTCTCTCCTGTTTGTGGTAAAATATGCTCTAATTGCTGGTCTTGATAAAAAGTAAAATTTGCCGAAGGGAAATTTACTTTTGCTCTGATATATTCTTCAATGCATCCTAATATGTATTTAATCCTGTATTGAGGGTTTAAATCACCTTGACTTCGTGAAGCAAACTGTGAATTAAATTTAGATTGCTGGTCAGATAATTCTGTGTTAAAATCATTTTGTAAAAAATCTCTTAAAGCATCAATGGTATTCACCTTGCGCAGCTTTGCAGCCCAATTTGCAAATTTCTCTTCGTAAGATTTGGTGAGTATTCTATTTACAGCATAGTAAAAAATTAATGATTCAATGTTTTTAGCAAGTAGGCTTATTATTTCATTATCTATTGAATCTTTTAGTGCCAATAGTAAAACCAAATGTTGACGAGAGTTTTTCTTACTTAAAAAGCCTATGCCTGTAATATTTGGAAATTGCAGGTCAGCATTCCAACTGGTAGTAGCTTTAATGAATGAGCAATATTTTTTTGCAGCAGCTTTTAATTCCTTTGCAAATTCTACTGGATAAAGTTTGTAATTTATCTTTGCTTTGCCTTCATCAGAAATCATCCATTTGTAGATTTCTTCTTCTCTAATTATGCCGTTATGATAGCGAGCCATTAAAAAATATCTTAAAAAACGCAATGGTTTATCGCCTTCGCCGCTTTCATCAAGATTTTTCAACATTTCTTTCCATGTCTGTTTTATAGTTTCAAAATCATCTTCTTTGGCATTACTAAAAAGTAAATTTTTTAATAAATCCATGGCATTAAGACCAACTCCACGTTCATTGATGGTTTCAAAGATTTTTAATGCACTTCCTAAATCATCAGGTTTTATTATTACCATTTCAACATTGGCAAGAAAGTAACTTATAAAATTTATAAGAACTCCATCATTATTGGCTTTTAATTCATTAAGGAAATCAAGAATGGTATTATATGCCTCGATCATTCTCTTTATTGAAGGAGTTATTTCATCTTCATATTTTTTGTTTCCTATGATTTTATTCAAATAATCCTTGCTTTCAGTGTATTGCAAAAACAACCTTGGAGTATGTTTTCGAGTGGATATATCATACTTGTACAAAAGCTCGTTAACGACTTTTAAAAATTCATTCTTTGCGGTTTCTAATTCATTGTCGGGTGCTGTGTAAGCATTTAAAATATCACGAATTGCACATAATGTAAGCACAATAGTAGTTAACCGCTGTTGCCCGTCAACAACATCAAATGAGCCATCATCTCTTTTAACAATAATTGTTGAGCCTATAAAATAATTGGATTGTTTGCTTGAGAATGGCTTAAACTCATCATTAATATCTTGTAGAAACCTCGATACATGGGTGTCTGCCAACCATACATATTCTCTTTGGTAGTCAGGAACTACAAAAAAATAATCTTTTAACTTTTCAACTGATTTTACCTCGGCTTTAATTTCCATAATGATGAATTTATAATTGTTTAATCAATTCTTTTGCTTTGTCCACAGTATATGCTCCGTCTATGGCTTTTTTATCAAAGACCATAAAATAAAGAAAATCTTTTCCTGCCAACTCCGCCCATTTATTCCCTAAACGACACTTAGCAGCACTATCAGAGTTATCCCTGTCATCTCCTTTGGTTTCGACAATGATTATTTTACCGGATTTTGAAACAACAATGAAATCGGGGTAATGATTGGATTTAAAGCCGTTAATTGAAAATCCTTTGCCTCTGCCTAAGTTGCGATGCCAGAAAGCTATATTGGGCAAACTTGCAATATCAGTAATGACAGTAGTTTCAAAGTTGTTCATTGCACCCTCTCGTTCATATAATGAGTGACCAATTGAAGAACCTAATGGACCCGGAACAATCATTTCGGGAAAATTCCAGATTGGTTCGGTTACAACCTTTCTGATTTTTATGAGGTCATTAAATTGACCTTCTGCGTAGGAATCCGCATGAAGCCTGATTTTTGCTTTAATCTTATCAGAATAACTCCATTTTCTTACCAAAATATCCTGAAGTTGTTCGGCATTCAACTGTTTTAATATTCTTTCAACATAAGCCCGAATTTCCTGATCGGGAATAGGGTACATGTCACCAACCAACTGAACAAGCTGATGTGCAATATCCTTTATTTGCCCTTCTTTTGGTTTGGCAAGAATATATTCAACGATAGGGTCTTTGACCTGCATATCTTCAATCTTGGTAAAGCGAGGGGCGTATTCGTCTTTCTTTATCTGTTCAATATCTACCTTGTACAAATCGGAAGTTATCTGGTCGAAGTCAATTTTTGAATCTTCATTGCTCAGTTTAAAATTTTTCAACAAAGATTCCTGGTTTAACAATATTTTATCGGTACCGAAAATATCGCTTTGTTGAACTTCTAAGAAAAATTGAGGTAGTTTAATGCCGGATGCCAAGTCTTTATTGACATCAACAATTCTGTATCGCTTTACTTTTTCTCCCATTTCCTGAAATATATTTTCGTCAACAGGTTGCTGACTTTGTTTTTCAATAACTTCTTCCATCTCCCTGTTTTGTGTTTCAGCCATGTTTTCTATTTCTTCAATAGATTCTATTTTGGTGTCGGGAGAACTAATTGTTTCTGGATTAAATGAAATTCTTGCCGGAATTATTTCATCGACTGCATCCTTGCTTTCTTCATTCTGTTCAGGAAATAGAAAGGATTCGAGAGGTTTTTCAACAACCAGTTTCTTTTCATCTTCGGGCATATTGTCTTTTTGTCTGTAATCTTTCTCGCTGAAACCGGATGCTTGCAAACCTTTGACAATATTTTGCAACGTATCGTTGAATTTTACAGATGCTGTTAAAACATAAGAAACATTGAGCAATGCAGCAGAATGTTTCATTACATAGGGCTGACGCAGTACACGTCCTAAAATCTGTTCAACATCAACTGCTGATGATTTATCGGCAAGCGATGCGAGAATGTATGCAAATGGGCAATCCCAGCCTTCTTTAAGTGCATTTATTGTAATGATGTAACGGACAGGACACTCAGGGGAGCTTAAATCAATCCCTTTTAATTCGTCTTTTTCGGCTGTTTTTATCTTAATCTGTTCTTCGGGAATGCCCACTTTAAGCAGTTGTTCTTTGAGCTTGTCAAATGTTGTATTATCTTCATCCGTACGGGGTTGTGCCTGAAATAAAATTATTGGCCTGATGTATTTGCCTCCGTTTTTTGATTGTTCGATTGCAAGTAATTCCAATTTACGCTGAAGATGCAATGCACTGTTTATTACTTCTGTTTTATCGTGGTGGTTATAAACAATAACAGGAAGTTTAACCATGTGCTCCTTTTTCAATTCGATAGCTGGAACCAGACTAACAATATTGCTATTGTCTTTTGGTGTTGCTGTTAAGTCTAATACAAAAGAAGGGTTGAGGGCATTCAACATATCCACGCTTAAATTGCTTTCAGCATTGTGGCTTTCGTCAACCACCAAAACCGGATTCATGCTGCGGATTACATTGATTAATGCAGTGTCGTCGGTATCTTCGAGCAGGTGAGATTTATCTTTATACTGGCTGGCAAAAGTTGCCAATTGCCCGTTCTCCTGATAAACTTTTCTATCCTCTTTATTCCTTGCCCTTAAACTCGAAAAACTCATTACTACAATGGAAAGCTGTTCTTTTACTACCGTAGGATTGAAGTTAGAGCCTTGCAACAAATCTTTCTTCTCGTACACTTCGACACGATGGTTGAATAAAGCATCTAATTTTTGCCTGTAAGGGTGATCGGGATTGCTGAGGTTGTTGACTGTCTGGTCGAGCAGGTTACTCCAGGGAACCAACCACACAACTATCTTAGGAAGTTCAGATGAGTAAGCCGAGAATATGGTATGTAAAGTATTGCAGGCAATGAATGTTTTTCCACCGGCAGTTGGAACTTTAATACAAACATGTGCAGCATTGGGAATAGTATTTTTATAGGGCTGCATCCCTTCATTATTTAAAGGATTATATGGACCGATCCGGTCTTCCCAAAACTTATTAAATGCAGCATCGGTTTTTTTGAACCTCTGAACATAATCCAAATAGAGTTCGAGGTCTTTTATTACTTTGTGTTGATAGCTTTTCAGTTCCATATTAAAAACGGGTTACATCACGTGGAATTTTTTTAAATATTATGTTCTTTTTCATCATAAAATCCTTAGGCAACAGGCAATTGTCGGCATAAATAACATATTGTCCCGCTTTGGTTCTTATAGTGGAAAGGGTATCGTAATCAAGAGTTGTAAGCGATTCTTTTTCGTAAATAAAATAGTACGCAGTACCTTCTTTTTTGCCAAGGAAATAGGGGGTGTCAGATTTTAATTCCGGTTGTTCAAATGCTTTACGTGTTTCGCTGTACCAGATGTATTCCCTTATTTTTCCGGTATCTACCTCTTCGTTCAGATATTCATTGTTTTCACCTACAAACAGAGGTTTGCCTAATACCAGATAATCGAAACTGCCCCCAGTACCTTCTTTATCACTATAACCATTTATAACCCGTTTCACCCTTTCAGCAGTAATGGTATTGGCATAATCTTCCATTTCTACTAAAATGAATTTCCGGTTGCCTTCATCTTGATTGTTTAGATTTAGCACTGCATGGGCAGTGGTTCCGCTACCAGCAAATGAATCAAGAATAATCGAATTTGTATCGCAAACAAAATTGATTAAATACTGAATTAGAGTAGGTGTTTTGGGATAATCAAATACTTTATCACCAAAAATTTCTTTTAAGATTATTCCGCCTTCTTCAGTTGTACCGACATAATCATTTGCATCAATAAGATTACGAGGTACTTCTGGTTCGTAATTAGCTTTGTCATACCTTGGTGCTAATGATTTGCCTTTAAAAAGAATTTTCGTGTTCTTCTTAATTTCTTGCTCTAAATTCTCTTGAGTCCATATAAATTTTGATTCCAATAATAAATCATCTTCAAACTTACCATTTCTAAACCATACATCATTTTTAAGTACAACTTCGTTAACTTTTGTACCATACTTACCAGCAGTAAAGTGAAAATCCTCAGACATAGTACTTGAAATGGATTCTTTCGGGAATCGCAAAGTCTTTTTTTGATTATTACTTTTAATTAATGGATTATCCGCTTCGTTAACTTTAGAAAGGCCTTTGTATCTTGAATTATTTCTTTTCTTCTCATAACACATAACATATTCAAGACATTTTTTGCTCTTATTGGAAAGATTTGATGGAGAATATGTTTTATACCAAGAAAAGTACTCGATAAAGTTACCTGAACCAAAAATTTCATCCATTATTAATTTTAAGTGTGCTAACTCATTGTCATCAATAGAAATAAAGATAGCCCCATCATCAGCTAAAAGTTTTTGCAGGAGTTTAAGGCGTGGATACATCATGCAAAGCCATTTGTCGTGCCTTGCCAAATCATCAATACCAATAGCCGCCTCTTTTCCGTTTTCTTTTGCTTTAAGGGTAGCTTCGAGCCATTTTTTTATTTTCGGGTGGTTCACATTATCATTATACACCCAATTCTCGTTACCGGTGTTATATGGAGGATCTATATAGATACATTTAATTTTGCCTTCGTATTCTGGCAACAGACTTTTCAGGGCTTCGAGGTTATCACCATGAATGATTTTATTACCCGAATTTGCAGGAGTATTTGTTTCCCCGTCTGTTTCGTTAAAACCATATTTGTGCTCCAATATTTTAAATGGCACATCCCTATGATGATTAATTACTTTTTCTTTACCAATCCAATTGAGTGTGGGCATAAATTATCAACTTTTCTTTTTATTATCAATTTTCTTTACAGCCGTTTTTAGCGATTTTAAAGCCACTTCTTCATCTTTTACCAAGTCATAAACCTTTTCACTAAGCCAAAGAGAGAGTAACTCCTCCTTGTCCACTTTGAAAAGTTCAGCAAGTAAAAGCACCTGTTCACGGCGTGCCTGCCGTTCGCCTTTTTCTAACTTACTTACAAAAGCAGTATCAGCTTTCAGGCAAGCCGCTACTTCACGTTGCCTGATATTCCTTTCTTCACGCAGGTTGCGGATATGTTCACTAAACTGGCTCATATTGTTATGTATTGTCTTGTCAAACAATGACAAAAATACACATAAAAAAAGAAACAAAAAAAAAAAAAAGAAAAACTGCAAACCTTGCAAAGTTTGCAGTTTTACAAAGTATGGTAAAACACCCTACTGTTTTGAATAACAGCCGTATTGGGGTTGTGAAAGATACTTCTCTGTAAGCTCTTTGAGGAGGTTATCAACCGAACGGGTTGACAGATTGTACTTTTTGCCCAACTCAATAGCTTCGGCTCTTTTAAAATCGGACGGTAAGGCATCAAAGAATTTGCGTTTGTTGTCGCCAGAGCGGAAAACGGCATTGTCGTTTTGCTTTGGCAGATTATGAAACATGAGCAAACTGTGCTGTAGAAAAAGGTCGGCAAGATTTACAGCGGTTTCAAAATCGGCATCCGTGCAAATTACAGTTGTTGAGGCATCACCATTTTCAAACTTACGAATGGCAGTAAAAATCATTGCCATACGAAACAAAACAAGCCCAAGCCGTTTTACAATGCTTCCTGCATCATCTCCGGTAAAAGTGGTAACTTCAATCAGCCATCGGCTGCAAATTGAGTTTAACGATTGCCATTGCTCCTGAGTAAGCTCAATTGTTGTCGGGCATTGCTTTAAAAATTGGATTAACTGGAATACCTGAACGGATAGTGCGTTGAAATGCTCGGTAAGGTTGATACTGCTGGCATAGGGTGAAACATCACGCCATTGTTGCTCAACCTTGTAGGCATAAAACATAAAGCGACTGAAAAGACCGTCCTCGGCTGATGCAATCAGTCCGGTAACCTGACTTGGAGTGCCTGACAGTGCAACCGAAAGACGTGGTTCGTTCACCTCAATATACTCATTATTGGTTTTCTTTGAACTGGAAATGCGTTCATGATGGAAAGCCTTACGGAGCATGTCAGAATAACCGCCCCATTCCTGTTTCAGTACATTGCCCATAGTATCGGCTTCGGTTTCGCAAATGATGCCTTCGCCCTGGTTCTGTTCGAGGTGGGACAGGATTTTTGCATAACTGGAATTTGCCGGAATAAAAACAACTCTGAAAGGTGGTTGTTCCGGTGGTTCCTCAGCCGGTTCATGTTTCTTTTTTGCCCGTTGCCGATTTTTATACTCATTCATTTCTGTATCGTACCGCTGTTGTTCTTCCTTGCTTGACTTAACAAGCTGGTCGTGGTGTTTATCGGCAAGAGTTTTAGAAAACTTCAAAGCACCTTTTCCGCTTGCGGCAGGGGCTATGATAAAAGCAAACAGATTTGGATAAACGACTTGCTGAGCATAAACGCCTTTCACATTTGGAAGGCAACCACTGAGAATAGACAAAGCTCCTGTAAGAAAAACATCACGTTCCCTGAGGTCAGTAAAAGCCAAAGCTCCTGACTTTATTAAGTCGGGTAATTGGTTGTAAACCTCATCGGAAATGGTTGGTGTGTTTTTCAGGTAATCTTCTTCAACTGCTTCCTGCTGCTGATTTATTGTACTGCTGATACTTTGCACTTTTGCAGACTTTGCAAAGTTTGCAAACTCGTTAAAGTGGTGGTTATATGCACTCTTTACCGAAGCCCTGATTTCCTGTTCCGATAAATCGAAATTGGCTGAAATAAAATCGAGTGCAATACTTTCGGGAATGCCTTTGCGGTTGCAGTTGCAAGCCAGAAGATACACGAAGTTGTTGCGGTTGCCGGAATGGTATTGTTCTTTTTGCTCTGTAAACCTGATACTATCTTCAAACAATGCCTGATAATCGGGTAATTCAATGGAATCCTGTTTTGCCGGAATCTCATTGAAAATTGTTTGCACCTCGAACTTTTGGCTGTGGATGTTCTTATAAGTATCGGGATCATCAGAAACAAAGCAAAGCCTGGTAATGTCCTTGCACTTTGAATCGCAAGGAATACTCAATGCCTTTTCATAATATTCCTGAACCTGTTTATAAGCGATGTCGTGCTTTTCTGCACCTGAATTTACCTCAACGAAAACTTTCAGCCCTTTACCACTTGGACTGCGAAAGCAGGCAAAGGTAAAGGGGATTTCGGATATTGTTTGAAAAGCATTATTAAGTTGCTCGGTGGTAAGTTTATCGAAATCCAAATGAACGTAACCGCTGTATTGGTCGAGTAAATCAGCTTTACGACCACCTTTGAAGGTAGCAGAAGGAGTGAAAGCCGGAAGCTGTCGTTTTAGCTGGTCGGCTTTTTCGGTATCACCAGAAGCAATAAGGGAGCGGATAGGTTCAATATCCGCCCTGTATTTGCCTTCTTTAATGTCTTTGATGATTAACAGCAAAGCCCTGTTTTCTACCATCTGATTAAATCCTGAAAAGATTGTCGAACATGCCATAATATCAGGATTTAGATGGTTTGTGGTACTTTTCGAGCATTTTCAGGATGTCGGACATACGGTAATACATTTTACTGCCTACCTGTGAGAAGGAAATCATTCCAGTATCACGCCAAGCCTGAGCCGTGCGTTTGCTGATATTCATTACCTGAATAAACTCCTGGTTGTCGAAAAATACCTGTACAGGATTTGTGTGTTGCTTAACTTCGAGCAACAACAACATTTTATTAAGCCGTTCCTGAATGTTTTCAAGAGGTTCACGGCATTTTTTACAGTCGTCCATGATTACCTCCTTCTGTTTTGCAGTATGTAATCAGTGGCTTCCTTTTCAATTTCATCATTGGTGTTCTGTCGGTTCTGCTGTAACCAACGATCTAATTCCTGACGATTGAAATACAATTTCTTTCCCTGAGGGCAGAAATGCGGGATCTGCTTACGACTGGTAAGTTTATATAAGTGGCTTTCGCTGATGTCGAGGTATTGGCAAGCCTCGCTAAAGTTGAGCACATCCTTTTTTAAAAGGTTTTGCTCCGAAAGCATTTTTTCGATATTATCGAGTTTTTCGATTATTAATTGCTCTGTCATTTTGCAACGTATTAAAAAGTTCAACAAAAAATTTAATTGTTGTGCCTTCATTCACCGGGTGCAAAGGCACGAGCAACCGATGAATTACGAAGCAAAAATATGCAGTACGAAAGGGGTAAGGTAGTTCCGAAAGGTACCGGAACCATTGCCAAAGAAATTGAAATTCAGAAAGTTAATCTAAATATTTTTCTTTGTCTTTATATGCTTTTTGTTTCAGAACCATAAATTTTCCATCCCAAAATTCAACTGCTTTATTCTTTGGAGTTTTAAATTCTTTGTGCAGACCATCGAAAGTAATATCATCTTTCTTTTTTGAGCTAAGAACCGCAGAGAATACCCGTGAAAGGTCAGTTTTATTTTTGGGTTGCAAAATACCTTCTTCCTCCAATGTTCTTAACAGGTAGCCAATTTCAGCAACTGTAAGTGAAGTTGGAATCTTTGGCAAATCAACTCCTTTTAATTTAGAAAAATCAATATGCAGGTTTTCATTTATGTATGCCCTTTGAATCTCAAGCCATTTCAGAATTTTTCGAGGAATGGACATTTTAAAAACAGAGTTGTCAATATTATAGCTCGTTTTCAGGAATGCAAATTTTTCTTCTTCTTTGGAAATAATTTCAAGCCTTTTGTTTGGTGCTGACGGCTCTTCGATTTTTTCAAATATTAGGGCAGTGAATGAATTGTAATATTCTTCGATGGTTTTATCTGATTGCAAATCCTCAAAAGATGGATTTTGTTGAACATCGGTGAAATCCCGAATAAAGATGAGGTTTTCGAGAATTTGAATGTGTGTTGCCAGACCTTCCTTTCTTGCTGCTGCATCGGTCAATGTTGAAGCAACATCTTTGTACATCAGATAATGCTTTTTCGTTTCATCAATGCGTTGGATGGCTTTTACTCTCGAATACTCCATTTGTTCGATAAATTTTTTAACAAGAAACTCATTCAACTTGGTGATTTTCTTTGCTACACTCATTGCTGGCGAAGGGCTACCAATCAGCTTTAAGTAAATTTCTTCTTCTGTTAGTGGACTGCCAACAATCTGTGAAGGGAATAACTCCTGTATTTCAAGTATCAACCGGATTAATGTAGTTTGCAACACTCGCAAAATATAGTCACACTCTTTTTTTAATGCTTTGGTTTCATCGTCCGGAATTGCATCAAAAGGCAGGTCATCGTCATAGCCCAGTTGTTTTATCTGTTTGGCTGTTTCAGAGAGTAAGTATTTAATTCTGTCCAAGGTATCATTGATTGCAGACTTTGCAAGGTTTGCAGTTTCGCAAAGTTCAATTGCCTTGTTAATCTTATTAACCAGCCTTGTGCCTTCATTCTTAATCAGGTAATAATAGTACTCTGTTTTATCCGTAAAGAATGGCGGAATATCAATATCAATGAGAGGTTCAAAGATTTTATCTTTAACCGATGAAATAATAATCTTGTTTTCTTCGATCTCGATTAATACTTCATCATCGTCCAAAAGCAGTGGATGGTCTTTCAATGCTTCACTTAATGCTTTTTCAAAATCTTCCGGCGTGCCTTTTTCCCAACGAAAGGCAGGATTTAACTTTTGGCGGAATACTTCCTGAGTTCTGTTATTTTCGAGCCAGGGGCGAAGTTCCCCAAATAATATACTATTGTAAATGCTTAGACTGATTTTCATATATTGAGTTTTATTTTGTTTGCTGCTTCTTTTTTACGTTCATCAATGATTTTTGCATAAATCTGTGTTGTTTTAAGGTCCTTATGACCTAACAACTTTGAAACGGTGTAAATGTCGGTTCCTAAAGTTAACTGTAATGTGGCGTATGTATGCCTTGCACAGTGAAAGGTTATCGTTTTACTTATTCCGCCTTTCATTACCCATTGCTGCAATTTCAGGTTGTGCCAGGCACTGTATTTCAAACCGACAAAAACACGTTCTTCGGGAATGGTGCGTTCTCCTAATAATTCAAATGCCTGTTCTGATATTGGCTGTGTTTCTGCACCTTTTGTTTTCTTTTGTCTGAAACGGATGTAATGCCCTATTTCATTGGAAAATTGAACTTCTGCCCAAGTCATCTTTTGTACATCAGACCATCTCAAACCTGTTAAGGCACTGAATAAAAAAGCACGTTTCAAAATAGGAATTTCGCATTCTTCTTTGGCTATTGCCTGTAATTCTTCAAGTGTAAGAAATTCACGTTCCGGTTCTCCCGGTCTTATGCCTTCAGTTTCATCGGCAGGGTTCCGCTGAATGATACCTTCTTTATATGCTTCCCGTAAAGCTGCTCTTACTTTATTGTAATATGATGATGCTGAGTTCTGCGAAAGGGGCTGTTTGGCAGGGGTTCGGGCTTCTTTTTGCAGATATTCCTTAAAATCTTCAAGCCAACGTTTATCAATCTGTGCAAAGGTTATATCAAACTTTACAAACTTGCGGAGGTGCTTTAATGTGCTGTCCCAATTACCGTAGTTTCCTTCGCTGTCTTTCCGTTTCTCGGCAAGGTATTCAAAGTACCTGAGAAAACTACCTTTCATTTTACCCTGATCCTGAAAACCATAAATGCCATTTTGAATTTCCAAATGACGTTTGGAGCGGATAGCCTCTGCAAGTGCAAGAGTTTTCCGGTTTTCATCCTTTTGCTCCTTTGTCAGTTTTCCTTTTTTTGGTTCAGGAATGAGGTAAAGCTGCAAATATTCATACTGGCGTTTGCCCTGATGGTAGTAATCAAGATATAAACTAACTTTATCACCTTTTAATCGTTGGCGGAGTGTAACATTCATACATTATTATATAAAGAGTTTATCAATTTCTTTTCGTTTTACAATGGTTCTGCGACCGAGCTTGCCGACTTTTAAAGCACCCTTTGCAATCATGCGTTGAATGGTTCTCTTGCTTGCTCCTAAAAGGGTGGCTGCTTCATCAATACTGAGAAATTCCTTTTGTTGAATTGCAGTATCAAATTTTTGTTGTTCCGGCTCGGGTTGTTGAGGTTGCAGAACGGATTGAATTTTTTCTTCCCGTTTCATTTTCTTGTAATGCCTGCTGTTGCAGGTGTGATTACAATAGAGGGTGTAAAGCGTTTTGGCTTCAAATTCTTTCCCGCAATACTCGCAAATTTTCTTAAAAGTAAGGTTGCTGCTCATAATGTCCTTTAATGTCTTTAGTTGCCTTAAAGCGACTAAATGTGTCTTAAAGTGACATCATTTCGCCTGTTTGTTGCCCGGCAACTATTTAATTTTTCTTGGGCAACAATCTGGCAACAAAGATAAGTAAAAAAAAGGAAAATGGGCAACAAATAAAAGAAAATATTTGTCGTTAAGTACTAATAAAAACAGATAGTTGGAAAAAATGAGAAAGATAATTACTTTCCGAT
>CAZQSR010000032.1:0-20793 GCA_964596145.1 uncultured Ignavibacteriaceae bacterium | reverse complement strand
AAAGTTTGACCTTCTGCATCCGAACCTTTTGGGACATAAGCAAAGTATCCACCTTGCAGGTTATAAAATAATTGTTCAGGAGAAGCAAAGTTTTTTAGTGCTTCCGTAAAGAATTGAATTTCAGTATCGTTATTCCAAAGTGTCATATTATTTTCTTTTTTACAAAGATAGTCATTTTATCCGTTTTTCATGTCAGTGTTTTTTCTTGCCATAACCGCTAACATCTGTAAGTAGGCAATATTGCGTATATATCTCTTTTATTTTATTCATTTATTGTTAAAATTTAAGAGTTTTTTTTCACTGTTCAAATATTTTGTTTCGCTTATACAAAATTAAGAAATATTTTTTTATGGTGATTCAATTATTTAATTGTCAAATGTTTATTGTTGAGCTGTTCCGGGAAAGAGAATAGAATAAGATAAGAAATGGGATGAGATTTATTTATACGCTGACTAAATGGTATTTGTTGGTTAAATTTGCTACAGAGATTTCAAATATATTTATCTTATAAGATTACTATGAAAAAGTACAAAGTAATAATCTGCATATTGTTTCTAATTAATGTTTCGTTTACGCAACAATTTAAGTTTGGGTGGATTACTGATTTGCATGTTGGTTCACCGGCAGCGGAGGAGGATTTAATTGGTGTGGTGAATGATATTAATTTGAGGAGAGATATTGAGTTTGTAGTTGCAACCGGAGATATAACTGAGAAGGGAAGAAATGCGGAGCTTGAGAAGGCAAAGGAAATTCTGGATAAATTAAAAGTGCCTTATTATATTATACCGGGAAATCACGATACAAAGTGGAGTGAGAGCGGGTGCACAAAGTTCCAAGAATTGTGGGGAGATGATAAGTTTAATTTTGAAAAACATGGAATAAAATTTATTGGAGTAAACAGCGGAATAGTATGGCGCGGCGGTGGCGGACATATAGAGGTTGAGGATTTACAGTGGCTGGATTCACTTAGCGGAACATTTCCAAAAAATCAGGAAGTATATTTTTTTGTTCATCATGAACCTGATGCAGAAATTGATAATAATTTTAAGCTGACAAATATTCTTGCTAAGACGAATGTGAAGGCTATTTTTGTTGGACATGAGCACGTAAATAAGCTGTTAAGTTTTAATGGTCTTCCGGGCGTAATGAGCCGCTCGACATTAAGCAAAGGGAAAAGCTGGGGCTATACGCTTGTTGAGAGCAGAAGAGATTCGTTATTGTTTTATGAGATTACTACAGATACAGTATTAAAAATGTGGGGAGGTATTTCTAAAACGGAAAAGTTGAGTTATAAAAATATTGATTCAACACAGTTTGAAAATTATAATGCAAAAATATTCTGGAAAAAAGAATTGAATGCGACTTTGTCTGTTCATCCTTTTTGTGCTAATGAAAAAATATATACTGCTACAAAAGACGGAGTGATTTACTGCATTGATGCAAAAGGGAATATTTTGTGGAAGTATGATACTCAATCGACGATAGTTTCGAGACCGACGGTTGAATCGGGAATTTTAGTTGCGGGGACAATAGATGGAGATTTGTATGCACTTGATGCAGAGAATGGGAAGATGCTGCAGGTGCTTGGAATTGGAGAGGCAATTACTTCGCAGATTGTAACTATTCCTTTAAAGTTGAATAATGAAAAGACATTTGGAGTTGTGTTTGGAACAAGCACAGGGAAAGTATTTTGTTATGAGCTTTATTCATTTAATCCTGTCTGGGAAAATAAAAGCGCAGGAATGATGATAGAGACAAAACCAATTTTTAGTAAAGACAGAATTATTTATGGGAGCTGGGATAATTATCTTTATTGTATAGATGCAACCACAGGTTATCTGAACTGGAAGTGGACAGAGAACAAAAATTTTTATTACTCACCGGCAGCGTGTATGCCTGTAAGTGATGGAAAAAATGTGTATGTTTCCACACCTGATAAATATGTGTCTGCAATAGATGTACTGCTTGGAAAAACAGTCTGGCGAAAGAATGAATTTAACAGCTGGGAATCAATAGGGTTGAGTAAAGATAATCAAAAAGTGCTGGTTAAAAGTTTTATGAATAAGTTCTGTTTTGTAAATTCCACAAACGGAAAGTTGATTAAAGAAGTAGATGCAAAATATGGATTAGATACAATGCCAGATCAGCCGCTTGAATATAATGGGAAAATAATTTTTGGAAGCAAAAACGGGAAAGTGTATTTAATTAATGAAAATTTTTCTGTGCTTCCATTGTTATTTACAGGGACAGCAAGAGTGCATTCAATTCAACAGGTTAAAGATAATATGTTTGCTGCTACAAATATGGATGGAACAATAGTAGTGTTTGGAATTCAATAGAAAAGTGATATGAAAAAGAAAAAAAATTTTAATGGAATTATCTTTGATATAGATGGAACGTTAACATCTACGAATAATTTAATTCATGAAGCGTTTAACTTTATAACAAAAAAATATCTGGACAAAGAATTAAGCTGGGAAGAATTAATAAATCTTTTTGGACCGACAGAAGACCAGATTATTGATGAAATGTTCGGAGAAAAATCTGCTGAGGTAAAGAAAGATTATTATTCTTTTTATACGGAAAAACATCATCTTGCAGATTTATATCCAGGAATAAAAACGCTTTTAGAGAAACTAAAATTAAAGGGAATACTTTTATCAATTTTTACCGGGAAGGGAAGGAAAGCTTCTGAAATTACTTTGAAGAAACTGGAAATAATTGATTATTTCGATTACATTGTAACAGGGGATGAAGTTGAGAATTGTAAGCCATCAGCAGAAGGAATAATCAAATTTCTTGATGCATACAATCTTGAAAGAGAGAGAGTAATAATGGTAGGAGATTCACCATCGGATGTTAAAGCGGCAAAGTCTGCAGGGGTAAAAGTAGCATCGGTTGTATGGGATAGTTATGCAAAGGAAGAAGTGATGCAATTGAAGAGCGACTATATTTTTGAATCTGTAGAAGAGCTGGAAAAATTTTTATTGAATAACATTTAAGATTGCCTGTGCTTTTAAAGTGATTTGTAACTTCAAAAGCACAGGATATTAAAAAATACTATTTGCCGCCAATATCAAAAGGATAAATAAAACTTACACGTGGTTCAATTTTCTTTTGAGGCTCAAAACCAATAACATTATCATCTTTATCCCTGACAGGAGTGAAAGTCCAGTTATAAATTAAAGAGACAAGTACAAAAGGATAAGGTTTGTAACCAGCTTCAACAAAAAGATAAGACCTATCATCAAGAGTAAAGACATCTTTACTATCTTCAATATAAAGTTTATCGTAGCCGGCACGAGCAACAAAAGAAGCATCTTTTGGAGAAATGTCGGTTGATAAATGAAGGATTCCGCTTCTGGGAGCTTTATCTAATTTTTCAAAACTACCGACAATCTGGAAAAGATTCATGATGCTTATACCAAGTTCACCAAAAAATCCGTTTTCAGGATCGGTAGCATATTTTAATTGTTGAATTTTAGAAACAGCAGAATTGGTTCTATCATCAATTCTGAATCTTTCAATTTCATAAAGTGAGTTAAAGTAAGAAGGGATAAATTTATCGCTATTCCATCTTCTTTCTAATTTAGCAGAAGCATTAACAATTCCAAGACCGTTAAGATTAGCGATTAAACCAGTAGCTGCTCCATCGCCATATTCACTGAACTTAACATAGTCAGTATAAAATTTCAGATTGAAAGTGCTTGTATTAACAATAGGAAAACCAAAATCAAAGCCGAAAACAGTAAGAGTGTTTTCTTTTTTAGAAATTACAAGCTCATTTGTAAGGGGATTTTTACTTGCCAGAATGATAGGAGCATTTTCATTGAAGTCGCCGGCAAAGCTAATACCGAATTCAAAATTTCCAATTACGGGAATTGAAGATAAGTCGGTAAACTGTAAAGGTCTTACATAACCACGGAAACCAAGAACGCCGCCCTGAGAAAAATCGCTGTACATAGACTCAAAACCGAATTTTTCAAAATCAAGGTCAGTAACAAGACCAATTTTTCTAGTATCGAAAGAAGGACTATTATTGTAACGATGCAGAATGGTTCCATGACCGAGAGTATAATAATCTATGGCGCCAACTTTAACGTAAATTGGTTCCATTTTTTGACCATAGCGGATGTATCTAATAATACTAAGATAATCAGAAGTTTCGTTGAAATTTTCTTTACGTAGTTTTCCTTTAGAGTCGAATTGTAAATTTAGATCCAGTCCAACGCCGAAATTTGCGAAAGAAATTTCCGGGTTAATTCTAAAAGAATAGAATGGTTGATTATCAATCCAGGTTAATCCGAAGCCGCCTGCAATTTCACCCTGGTTTGGTAATGGATACTGGGCAAATAAAAAATTCAGGTTAAAAGCAATTAATAAAACAAGTAAAATTCGTTTCATATAATATTCCTTAAATTGTTTAACGCAAAATAGCAATCTTTTGAGTTTCTGTTATTGTTTTTCCATCTTTTTTTAGAATGATTTTATAAAAATAAATTCCGTTAGAAAGTAAATCCCCATCTTCATCCCGACCATTCCAGTATATACGGTTGAAATCAAAGTTTAACTCTGAAGCCGGTTTGGTTATTTCTTTTACCAATCTTCCGGCAACTGTAAATACTTTAATTTTTAGCTCGTCCGGAATTTGAGTCAGTTTGAAAGTAAAATAAGTCTCATTTGAAAAAGGGTTAGGATAATTATAGACATAAAATAGTTTGGCATCTTTTTGAACAGTAAAAGATTTGTATATTCCTGAGGAATCAATTAAATAGCCATTAGCATCTCTTGCCATAATTTTTAATGTATATTCACCATCTTTAAGAAGCGGGGAGTAATTCACAACAACTTTTGGATTGTTAAGATTAAAAGTAAAGTTTGAATCGCTCAGGAAAACTCGTTTTTCATTTAAATATATTTTCAGGAAAGATGTATCTGTTACGGGTAAAAGAGAGTAATCATTTAATTCAATTTTTATTTTGGGATTTGCAGAGACAAAATCACCATCTATTATATCCAATCCATCAAAAGTAATTTTAACGTTAGCTTTAGTAGTATCAGCTTTTAATAGAATTGGAATTGAGTAGTTGTTATTATTTTCGAAATATTCAGGGATAATATTGTTAGGATCAATTGAAATTAAAAGAGTTCTTTGTTTAGAGCCTGCTCCAAGATTGAATCGTGCAGTAAATTCTTTTTTGCTGAGCGCAGGTAAATTAGTTTTTGTTTGATATAATAATTGTTGGGAATTATCGGGAGATAAACAAGATACTTTTATTTCTACACTATCAGCAGAAATCTCACCGGCGTTGACTACAAAAAATTTATAATCAATATTTTTTCCTGCAGTAATTGTATCGGGAAAGGTTGTAACAGTTTGATAATTAGTTCCCAGTTCAGCTAAACCATTGTAATCGACAGATAAAGAGTTAATTCCGGGAGATTCACCGGTGGAGTTTGCTTTTAGTTCGCCAAATAACTTTAACGATGGATAAATTTTTGTATCGATTGAACTTATATCGGTTGAATTATTTGAAAAAGTTAATATAGACAGAGTATCAACTATTCCACTCGTTTTAATACCCAAGGGTCTAATTTGAATACTACTTCCTGCAGGGACATAACTATTCATGGAAATAGTTTTCCATTTTGAGGAGTGTGATATTTCGGGTGTAACAAAAGTACCAGATGGAAGATTAACATAGAAAGCAGTATCAGCAGTTAAAAAATCCTGAAAATTAGGAGATTCAACTTTTTCAATTAATACGGTTGAAGGATTACCTTTTTTGGAAATTAATAACCACGGAGCTCTATACTTTAAGGTATCAATATATTTGCTTCCCAGCGATTTAATTGCTGTTTTAAGTTTTGAGGTCATTGATCTTCCATCATCCATAACTGTTAAGCAAATTACTTTTCCGTTTGGAGTAGCATTTATAAGGCTAGCAAGACTATCAGCCATTTTTGAATCATCACCATACCAGAAAGTGTTTGTGGTATCAAGGTTAAAGGTTACCATATCAAAAACGGCAACACCCATACCCCAGTTGAAAGTAGCTGGAAGAACATTTATTCCATTCTTTTTTATGGCTCCATATTTATTAAAATTTCCACTACTGGAAACAACTTCCAATTTTACAGTATCGACATTTAGTTTTAATGAATTATTGTAAGCTAAACGGGATAAAGAAAATTTTGAGAAAGCAAAATTATCGTCAGATATAAAATTATAATCGGTATTGACTCTCTTAGTTGTAAAACTTTGTCCCCACAAAGTATCCGAAGAATTTGTTCTTAACCTTAACCAGTATCTTTTTCCTGAAGTTAAACCGGATAAATTTAATTTGGTATAAAAAGTATCTAAATTTACAGCATAAGTACTTGGTGATGAAAAACTATTTGATATATCTACCTGGTAAATCAATTGAGATTGCGGTGTTAAGGATTTAACAAAAGGATTTAAAACAACCAGAGATTTGTTTGCGACAGAAAATAGTTC
This sequence comes from uncultured Ignavibacteriaceae bacterium, assembly GCA_964596145.1. Classification (GTDB taxonomy): domain Bacteria; phylum Bacteroidota; class Ignavibacteria; order Ignavibacteriales; family Ignavibacteriaceae; genus CAZHVS01. The sequence goes on along the minus strand of CAZQSR010000032.1, from coordinate 14,294 downwards.
ATTAGGAATTAAAGGATTAACAGATGTGCTTGCAACAGTAAATTTAAAGGAAGCAGAATTATCATCTTTGTATAACTCATTAACTTTATTATCACTGTTTAATATTACTTCAATATTATGTTCACCGGCTTTGTTCTTCACCGGGATATTAACAACAAATGACTTTTCATAATCAGGGACTTTAAATTTTGCACTATTTGAAAAACTCACGGAGTTTAGGTAATTATCTTTAATAAGTATCTGTATGCTATCCTGTGCAATTGTGCCATAATTGAAGAAATTTATTTTTATTCTAACTGAATCAAATTGATCGTTAATTTCGCTATCAAGTAAATTAATTTCTGAATTGTTTACAGATAAATTTGGTTTTGTTGGTAAAGCAAGGTTTACTATAGGATCACCAGCCAATAAATTTGTTAAAGCAAATATTCTGTTAACGCTTGAATATCCATTTCTGCTAAACAATTTTAATTTTGAGGATAAGTGTAATTGTCCAATATTTAGTATTGTATCATTCAATAAAGATTCATAAAAGTATTTTGGAACGGTCGTTGCGGTTGAAAAAAATCCAAGTGATGTATTTCCGATATATCCAATTGCTTGTCCTCTGTCTGTAAATAACTGCCCAAATGATTCGATATCTGGTTCAGCAAATTTATTTGTTGAACAACCAAAATCAGTAATCAGACTTCCTTTGTTGTATTTATTATTAAGTTGATTGGGATCTGTAATCGTATTATCCCAGGTTCTAGTTCCACTATGTCCGAGATAAGAAATGAACAAACCACCTTCAGAAATTGTATTGAAAATAAATAAAGGTTCATATGGGCCAAAATCACTTATGGGAAAAAATGTTTTATAGAAATGATTAAAGTTCAACACAAATGGTGGAAGTTTTATATAGTTATCTATAATAAAAGTATTTACACTTTTAAATAAAGAAATCTGTGAAGAATCGGAACTTAAGCCACCTGAAAAAAGTAGTGCACTCTTATTCCACCTGTCATATCTTTGCGCTAAATAATTTTGATGTTTCTGCAGATAATAATTAAGCTCGTTTTCATTTCTAACTGGAATTCTACCAATCAACATTTGTTGAATATATGCTTGGGTTGTATCCCACATTGTGAACCACGTATCACTAACTGGTTCTCCGTATGAAGGAACAAGATTGCTATTGTGTTTCCAGCCGTTAATTCTGAACTTATTTTCTTTATAGTCATAAGTTGCACAACCCATTAAACAGACATACTCGGGCTTTGGTGCAGTCCAGTTTGTATAAGCTGTTCTAAGAAAAGAGCGGATTGAAACTGGATCAGGATTACCAAATGAAAATTCATCAAATATATCTTCAGTAAAAATAAGAGTTGTGATTTTTGAATAATTTGAAGAAATAAATTGATTATAATTCTGTGCCGCACTTCGTAGACTTTTATCTGTAATTGCTATATAACCGGCGCTTCTTGAAAAATCTCTAAGATTTACAAATTGTTTTTTACTTAATTGTTGAGGAACTAAAATATATGAGGGTTTGATAAGAATATATGAATCACCATATCCAACTGTATCGGTAAATAAAATAGTTGAACCTGCTTTTTGAAATCCTGTTATCTTTTTAAGCGAGGAAGTTTTGTAGAGGATGAAATCGTTAGAAGAGATGCTGTCAATTTTAATTGTTCTCAATGCTTTAGTCAGAGATGTATCGCGAATTTGAAAAATAATCGAGTCATTGATAGCGCTTAGTTTTCTTGGATATTCAATTTCATACCAGTCCATAATTAAGGTATTTGGACTTACGCCATTTTGATGATTGGTAAAAACAAAATTATTAGTTGCCTGGTTAATCAAATTAGAATTGAAATATTTTCCGATAGTCGCAATCTTATTTCTATCAAGTACAAAAGAATCAATTAAAGTATTGTTAATCTTTAAGCTTATATTATGTGAATTAGTAACTGAGCCGGAAGCAAAACTTGCAAACTTAATCAAAAGGTTAGCCGGTTTATTAAGAACCAGATTAGAACAAGTAAAATTAGCTTGATGAACTGTTCCAATTCCATAACCTTTGAAATACCAGAATTCAAGATTTGATAGTTCCGGATCCTGGTTTTCAACAACTTCAACCGACATAGGAAGAAAATTGATATCCTGTTCAAAGTGTTTAAAATCTGTGTAATAATTTAAAGTATCACTCAAACCATTAGTAAAGATTGCATCCGAATAAATTCGTTTACCAAAACCATTGTTCCAGGTTAAAAAATAATATGAAGTATCAGTATAAGGATTTAAATAATTGTTGTAGGGTTCATATCCCTGGTTTATTGTTCTTGCAGATATTTTATTATAATTTTTATGTCCCCAAAATTCAATATAATCAGTATTATCAAAGCTGCCGTCTTCTTCTCCTTGAACAAAAACGGGAATTTCTTTCCCTTCATAAAATAATTTGAAATTCTTAGGATTAATTGAATTTGTTTGAATTCCTGCCTGTTCAAGATTTGTTTTATTTAGCCTGTATATGAAATCTTCAGTTACACCAATTTTCAAATACGTGGAGTTATAATCTATCCAGCTGCCGGTTGAGTCATTAGTAAGAAAAAATTTATCACTTCTGAATTGTTCAGCAATTTCGGGGTTGACAATTGGATTATAAACTATTTTTTCGAACTGCGAATTGTATTTTAAAGGTGAATAAGAATTAATAAAAATTGATTTATCAAATTCCAATTCTACGATAATTTTTTTATTCTCGATTAGTGAAGAATTTTTATCGTCAAACTCGACAGGATTCAATTGAAGATGTAAGCAATAAAGATCTCTTATCCACAAGTAACCTTTGACTATGTATAAATTGTTTTTGTAATTATTCGTTGACTTCGAATATTCTGGAATAATATATGAAGCCGTTGAATCGCTGTTTATAACGTATCTAGGATTCAAACATGGGACACAAAATTTTATTGCAGTCTGTGCTAACGAATTTACTTTTATCTTAGGTGCGGAGTTAGGTGGAATGGCAATAAAAATATCTTTTGAGGGAAGCTTATAAGTTCCCGACCTTGATTCATCAGTAAAATCATAATAATCTCGTAAGGTTATGTTTCCCGACCGCGACTCAGAAAAATTAAAATATAAATCATTGAGTTCAATTTTGATAGAATGAGATTCCGTATTAATAATAGCATCATTCTTTTGAGCGAATGGTAAAGAAAACGAAATAAAAAAAAGTACGATAAAAATAATTCGTTGCATAGGTTTACAAATAGTTGATATTAAAATAAACTGGTTTATTCGTTAGCGTAAAATAACAATTTTATTTGTTTTGACTTCTGATTTATTGTTTTGTTTGATTATTAATTTGTAGAAGTATGTTCCATTAGCCAGATTGTTTCCATCTTCATCTCTACCATCCCAATAAATCCTATTAAAATCAGTATTAAGTTCATTAGAATTTCTTGAAATCTGTTTCACCAGCCTTCCCGCAACAGTAAATATTTTAATCTCCAGTTTATCAGGAACTTGAGTCAGTTTGAAAGTAAAATATGTTTCATTTTTAAATGGATTTGGAAAGTTAAAAACGTTCAATAGTTTAGTCTTATCATCGACCACAAAATTTTTTGAGGAACCAGCAGAATCAACCTGTAAACCTGATGAATCTTTTGCAAAAACCGTTAATGTATAATTTCCGGTTTGAAGTTTGGGCGAATACGTAACTACTACTTTTGGATTTGTGGAATTAAACTCATAATTGGAATCAGCCAGTTGCACTGTTGTTTCATTAAGTAATAATTTTACTGAATTTTTATTCGTGATTGGAATAAGCGAGGTTGAATAAAGAGCAATTTTAATTCTGGGATTGTTTGATATATAATCGCCATCAAGAATTTCTCTATCATCAAAAGTTATTTTTAACAAGGGTTTGGTTGTATCAGGATTCACTATATACGGAATAGAGAAGAAATTATTATCATAATACAACTCTTTAATTGAGAATGAAGGATTAACTGAAATTAACATTCTTCTTTGCTTATCACCAATTGGTAAAGTGAATGTTGTAGAAAAATATTTTTTCTCTCCAGCTTTAACTTTATTTACAGCTTGTGTTGTAATTAAATGTCTTTTATTATCGGGGTAAATTGTTTCAACATTTACAATGAAGCTATCTGCATCTGTTTCACCAATATTTCGAATAAAGAAATCAAGTTTAGCTTCTTCACCGACCTGGAAAGTGTCTTTTGAGAAGTTGATACATTGATAATTTATTGCGAGTTCAGACAATCCTTTGTAATCAATATTTAGAGAATTTAAAATAGGTGAAGTCCCATTATCACCGGCATTAAATTCGCCTAACAATTTAATCGAGGGATAAGTATTAGAATTAATGAAACTCAAATCACCATTACCATTAACAACATTCAGATAGCCAAGAGAATCTGCAAGATTATTTTCTTTTATACCAATAACTTTAAACTTAATTGATGAATTATTTGGTTCGGAATAATTTGCTTTTAATGATTTCCATTGAGAAGAATTTGTAATCGTGGAAGTTAATAAAAAGCCAGTATCGCCATTTTTAACAAAAGATGTATCAAATGATAAAATCTCCGGATAAGTATTTGGCATTATTATTTCTTTAATTACTGGATTCACTGCTCCTTTTCTGGAGAGTAATAACCAGGGGGTTCTAAAATACAAACTATCTATTAAAGTACTTCCAAGTGATTTGATAGCAGATAGCAAATTTGGCCGCATTCCAAGCCAGCCGTCATCAATAACGCACAAAGCAATTATTTTTCCATTGGGGGTTTGATTTATCAGACTTGCTAAACTATCTGCATTTTTAGGAGTATCACCATACCAAAAAGTTTGTGATGTATCAACATTAAAAGTTGAAGAATCGAAAACAGCCATTCCCATTCCCCAGGTAAATGTATTAGGCAAAACATTTACACCGTTTTTAGTAACTGAACCAAATTTACTGACATTTCCTCCACCTGATTTTATTCCTATAAAAATTGTATCAATATTAATTATTACTTTATTAGTTAAAGATAAATTGTCTAAATATTGTTTGTTAAAGCTATAAAAATCAGATAAAGAGAATTTGTAGTCTTCAGAGCTTTTAACAAAAGTTATTGGTTGACTCCAAAGAGTATCAGAAGAATTTAATCTTGCCCTTAACCAGTATCTTGTATTATTTATCAAATTAGGAATAAGGATTTCTGTTATTAGTGTATCAATACTGTATTTGAAAATTTTTGAAGAAGAAAATTGTTCGCTGGTATCACATTCAAGAATTATCTCCTGTGAAATTAAATCGACGAAATTAGTCTGCCCAAGAATTTTAAAATTAGCATTACTTTGAGAAGTATACGGGTTATACTGCATTAATCTTAATGACAGAGTAGGTACGGTATATCGATAATCGATATTATTATCATCTTCATAAATTTCATTTAATTTATTTTGAGGATCTAAAAATATTTTTAATGTGTGTTCACCTGGTTTGTCTTTAACAGGAATTTTTATTTTAAATTCATCATACAATGCTGGTAATAATCTGTTTACAGAAGTTGAGAAAATTTTTTGATTGTTTTGCCAATCTTCAATTAAGACAGAAAAAGAATCTGTCTTAACGGAACCCCAGTTGTTGTAACCTATTGATATCTCTGCAGAATCTGTCTGGTCATTTAATAATTTATTTAGCAAATCAACATTAGAAGCAGAGATGTTAAGATTAGGCAAAGTATAAATTCCAAGATTTAAGATTGGATCACCGCAAAGAAGATTAGTTAACGCACATACACGGTAAGTACCGGTTGTTCCAAGACGGCTAAACATTTTTTGTTTGGAGCTGAAATGAATTGCTCCTAATTCTCTGATAGTATCTTTTAATGTTGATTCATAAAAATAAATCGGAACAGTTGTAGATGTTGATGTAAAGCCAAGAGAAGAATTTCCCACATAACCAATTGCCTGTCCGTCATTAATAAATAATTCACCAAAAGCTTCAACATCAGGTTCAGCGAACTTATTTGTTGAACAACCAAAATCTGAAATTAAAGAACCTCTGTTATACTTGTTGTAAAGCTGGTATGGTTCAGAAATAGAATTATCCCAGGTTCTTGTTCCGCTATGACCAATATAAGAAATAAACAGTGCTCCTTCTTCAATTGTGTTTCTTACAAATGACATATCAAAAGGTCCAAAATCTGTTAAAGGTTTTACTGTTTTATAAAAATGATTAATGCTCATACTAAAAGGAGCAGGTCTGGCATAATTATTTACAATATAATCATTAACACTTTTTAGTTGTTTCAATTGTGTAGAATCATTGCTATCGCCGCCGGAAAAGAATATGGCTGTTTTATTAAATTTGTTTATTCGTTGATTTAAATAGTTTTTATGCTTTGTTAAATAGTGATTTAGTTCAGCAGAATTTCTTGCAGGTATTCTTCCAACCAGCATTTGTTGTATCAAGGCGCTTGTGGAATCAAACATTGTAAACCACGTGTCGCTAACGGGTTCACCAAAAGATGGTACAAGATTTTGATTTAGCTCTGTACCATTTAATTTAAAAAAAGTTCTTTTATAATCGTAGCAGGCAGACCCTAACAAAGAAAGATATTTTGGTTTTGGGGTTGTCCAGTTTTGAGATACAATCTTTAAAAAATATTTAATCGCTTCTGCAGTTGGATAACCATAAGCAAATTCATCAAATATATCTTCCGTTAGGACTAATTCTGTTTTTATATTATAAGTACTAGAAATAAAATTGATATAGTTAGTCGCTGATTGAAAAAGCACGGGATGTGTAATTCCAATGTAAGTAACACTTTTTGATGGATTTCGAAGATTAACAAATATCTTTTTATAATTTAATACGGGTGAAAAAATTCTAGCAGGAGTAGAAAGTATGTAAGAATAATTTGTTCCGATACTATCACTAAAATAAATTGTGTTATTACTAAATTGATAATTTTCAATCTTTTTTAATGAAGGGGTCAATCTGTAAATAAGAACATTAGATGTTTGAACATTTTCGATTTTAATAATTCTTTCTTTAAGATAGAGTGAATCAGTGAACTTGAAAATTAACGAATCATTAAGTGCCTTAAGTTTTCTACGGTACTCCACTTCATACCAATCCCAAACAAGCTGGTTGGTAGTAGTTCCGTTCGGTTGATTATGGACAGTAAAATAATTTAAACCATCAGTTAAGAAATTTCCTGAGAAATATTTTCCAATTACGATAATGTCATTTCTGTTTGCGACCAGACTATCAATTAAATTAGCGTTTACACTCAGTGTAATATTATGTGATTGAGTGACTCTATTTGAAGCCTGGCTGATCATTTTACAAAAAATACCAGCGGGATAATTTGTTAGAATATCTTTTGTGGTAAAAAGAAAATTTTGAGGATTTGTGTCAACCCAGGTTTTGAACCAGCTCTTTCCAGTTTGATATTCAGGATCCTGGTTATTTACAACATCAAGCGAAACTGGTTGATACATAAGATTTTCTTCAACGTGTTCGAAATGGTTATAATAATTTAGTGTATCAGTCAAACCTGCTGTAAAATTATTATTAACAGAAACTCTTTTTCCGTTTGTATTTCCCCATGTTAAAAAATAAATTGTTGAATCTGTGTATTTGTTCAGGTATTCATTATAAGGTTTGCCAATAGAATTAATGATTCTTGCAGAAATTTTCGAATAGTTTTTACGTCCATAAAACTCAATATAATCGTTTTGATCAAACACTCCATCTTCTTCACCAAAAACATAAATAGCCTCTTCTTTCCCAGATTCAAAAAGCTGAAATTGCTTGGGATTAATTTGAGTCGTGTTTATCCCGAGATTTTCCAGGTCGCTTTTTTTTATACTGTATAAACCATCTTGAGCAGTCGACAATTTTAAATATGTTTAATTATAATTAAAACAGTTAACAGTAGAATCATTAGGAACAAAAACCGGGTTTCCCGAAAACGAGCCAGCAGATTCTTTGTTAATTATTACTCGGTATAGTTCTTCTTCAAATGTGTTTGCTGCAATTATTGGTGATGAGGAAGTAATGTTGACTTCATTATTAAAGATCAATTCAATTTTTACTCGATAATATTCTGTTATACGGGAAATATTTTCATCAAAAGAAACTAAAGGTATCTTGATATGTAAACAATAATAGTTTCCTATCCATAAGTATCCTTTAAATTCAAAATTGTTTTCTGTCAATCGTGAATTGTTTCTAATAGGAATATCAATATTCTTTAAAATTATTGAAGAATTTTCTTCCTGAGCTGCTGGATTAACCTTTGGAATACATTGATTAATTACAGAAGACTGAACAAATGAAACATTAATTTTTGGAGTTGTTTTTGGAGGTATAGCAATTATCAAATCCTTTGCTGGAAGTTTATAACCTCCTGCATTAAATGGATCTGTAAATTCATAATAATCACGAACTGAAAAGGTCCCTTTTTTCTCTTCAAAAAAGCTTGGTTTTTCAAGTTCGAAATCCAGGAGCATTGACTTTCCATTAAATTTTACTTCTACATTGCTTTGTGGAAGAACAAAGTTATATAATGAAAATAAAACCAGAAGAACCTTTTTCATTGCGTTCCTTTAATTTTGATTAAAATGATTCTGTAAATAAATAATGGTATTCCAAATATATATCTTTTCCATAATCTATTTGGTTCTGTCATCAATCTGAAAATCCATTCAAATCCAGTATTTCTTAGAAATATTGGTGCTCGTTTTATAGTTCCAAAATAAAACTCAAGAAAATTACCGACGCATAAAAAGTAATCGCAATTAATTTCCTTTGAAAGTTGCAGTGCGATTTTTTCTTGCTTTGGTACGCCAAGTCCTAAAATTATTACATCAGGTTGGGCATTTTTACACATATCTAATAAATTACTAAAAGCCTCATCATTGAAATATCCATTAAAATAACCAACAAGCCTGATATTTTTATTTTGGCAAAAATTTTCAACAAAAGATTTATCGAAATTTCCACCTATAAAAAATAAATTTGTTTGTTCTTTTATAAAGAGATTTAATAATTGGTTGTTAAAATCAGAAGCGTTAAAATTATCAATGTTTTTCATTCCCCACAACTTAAGAGCTAAATACATTCCCATACCATCTGAATATACAATACAGTCTTCCAAAATTTGTCTATAGTTTACATCATCAAAATAAATATTGAAATTATGCTGATTAAAGTAGGTAACGATTTTATTTTGCTTTTTCTTCAATAAAGATTTTAAAATTTCTTCAATCTCATTTTTTGAACAAATTATTTTGGACAGAAGTTTTTTCATCTTACCTAGTTTTTTAATACTTCACTATATAATTTATGATATTCAACTATTAAATGCTCAACTGTAAAGCCAGCAAGAACTTTTTTATTTAAGTTAATAGCAAGATTATTTTTTAATTGAGTATCTCTTAATATTCTTATTATTGCAGCCACAAGTTCTTCGGGATTTTCTGGATTTATTAATAAACCTGTTTCTTCATTTGTGATAAGTTCAGCTATGCCATCAACGTTGCTGCCAATAAATGGTTTTTTCAAAAGCCCGGCTTCAAGCATCACAAGCGGAAAAGGATCTACTCGTGAAGGTAAAATTATAATATCAAACTGCTTCATTATATTATATACATTACTAGTTGGATTATAGATTTTTACATTAAGTCTATTTGAAGAAATAAACTTTTCCACAAAATCTCTTTCTTCTCCATCGCCAACAAGTACAAGTAAAACATTTTTGGTAATAGATAAATTTTTATAAGCCTTAAGTAGTATATCTATTCCTTTTTCTTTACTAAATCTTCCAACAAATCCAATTACAGATTGATTATCATCAGTTTTAATATTCAATTCAGAAGAGTTATTGGCAAAATATGTTTCAATAAAATTGTGAATTACTTTTATTCGTTTTGGATTAATCTTAAACTCATTTATTAGATGTTTTTTGATAGAATATGAAACTGTATGAATCAGTGGAGATTTATAGCTAATGAAAGATAAGCCATACACTTTACTATGAACTGAAGTAACAGTTTTTATTCTACTATGTCTTCTTGCAATCATATTTGCAGCCAAATCATAATACCTGTGATGCGAATGGACAATATTAATATCATTATCTAAAATAATATTTTTAATTACATTATAATTGTTAAAAAGTTCTGTCAATGTTGGTTGGCATTTTAGTTTAATTGATTTAAGATTATCCTGGTTGAAATAATCAAAAGCATCACCTTCAGGAGCAGCAACGATCTGGACATAATCTTTCCCAAGGTTACGCATCAACAATGAAATCATTTTTGATATTCCATTTGTCAACGAAAGTGAGTTTGTTAAGTGTAAAATGTTAGGCATTCATTACCATTTAAGTTGATAAATATATTCGTTTTTATTTGTGTTATTTTTAAAATAATCTCTTAAAATATTAGGAAAATCATGTCTAAATTCTTTTTTAATTGTTACTAGTTTTGCAAACTTACTTATTGCTTTAATTGAATTTGTATCACCAATATAATAAGAGGGTTTATGATTAAAGTAAAAATTACTTATTTTTTTGTTTTTATAATAATAGCTTATTTCAGGATTAATAAGTCCAACAGGATCGAGAATTTTTCTTTCAGAAAGAAATCCAATTTTGCCTATCCGTCCTCTAACAATTAAATCCGATTTCAAAGTGTTCTTTTTTACCCAATCAACAATTTTATCTTCGGTGTAATCTGATTGAATAGATAATGAATTTAAATAACTGAAAAATATCGACAGAAATAAAAAAGAAATTAAAACTATTGTTTTTATATAAAAATTTAATTCTTGTTTTGTGTCGAATTGTTCAATCAATACAAATATTATATAAAATAAAAATGGGAATGCGATACAATAATATCTTGCAAATACTTGTTCATTGCTAATGGTAAGAGAATAAAAAAGGATTAAAGAAAAAATATTCAATAGAAATAACTTTCCTAAAGAGTTAAATTTAATTAGTAAAAGTTTTTCTCTTATCATTAAAGTAACTACTAAGACAAATAATAAAAAATAATTTCCTAAAAAGATTATAGAAGTATCAAAGATATTGACGAAAAAATTTTTCCCGATTGTATAATCAATAGCTTTCGCATTGAAGGTTGTTGGAAGAATAAATCCAAAATAATTATAAGCAAAAATGTGCCATGGCAGTATTATAATGGAGACAAGTATAAGCGAATAAATAATTGTTTTTTTTGTTGGTTTATTTGTTATGACTAAAAATATAAAAGTAAAAAATGAAAGAATAATACTTTCGGGGCGAACTAAAGTATAAACGCTTAAGGTGATTATTAAAGAGTAATAGTAAATATTTCCAAGATAGATTTTTAAAAGGAAGAAAATAATTAATGAAGATAAAAAGTAAGATAAACTTGCTTCCATTCCCAGGAAGGAGTGCTTTAATAAGTTTGGGTCAAGTACAATTAATAAAAGAAAAAATATTTTAAGTGATTTTTTTTTTGTTATAGTATTAATTATTGCAATCCAGGGAAGTATAGTTAAAACAGAAAAAAATAAAGAAAGAGTATGCGGTATAATAAACATATTCTTCAATATTAGTTGAAGAAGTACTATTAAAAAAAGCCAAAGTGGGCTTGTAAAACCATAAGTTCTTGCACCAAAATTAAACGATATCTCGCTATTGTCAATAACATTTTTTGCGTATTTAAGATAAATGTAAGTATCATCACCAAGTTTAAAATTACCATAAAGTGAGTATGAAAGGATTAAAAAAATAATGATGGCAATTAATCCATAAAATAAAAGCGGGTTTGCTTTTCTTTTTATCATTTATTGTAAATGCTTATTATTTGTTTTAAATGATTTGAATAAGAATTACTATCTACAATACTTTTATGAGCTTCAGCTATATTTGCCATATTCTTTGTATCATAAAAATAATTTATTTTTTTTATCACGTTCTCATCGGTAAAAGAATCCAGTAATAACGGATAGTTTCTCAGAATTTCATTATTTACTTTATTATTGATCGCAATTACTGCAACATCAAAACTAAGAGCTTCTAAAATCACCAACGGTCTTCCTTCAAATGGTGCGTTAGAAGGAAAAAGAAGAATATCAATTGATTTGAAAAAATCTTCAATTACGAATGAAGGGGGCATAATCTTAATGTTTGTGTTTTCTTTAATATTGGCATCATATAAGTCACCTTTCGCAATAAAATTAAATTTTTCGTCATCTGAGTTTAATTTTTCAAGAATCCCGATTAGCGTGTCAAAGCCTTTAGCCTTGGATATTTGTCCAATATATCCAAGTGTTTTTGTTGTTTTATTCTTTGGTTGAAAAATGTAAGGAACTGCATTTAAAACTAAGTTAGAATTTTTTATTTCTTTGAAATTATTTTTTAAAAACAACTGAATATGATTTGATACAAATATTTTTTGAGAACGTTTTTCCATTAAGGTTAAAATTAATTTATCAATTAATCCTATAGTATCTCTCTTGTTATTACAAAATATGTTCCCACAATGTAAATGATGAACAAATTTCGCTCTGCTTCTTAATAGAAAAGCAACTATTAAAAAGGATTTTCCTCCAGAATGAAAGTGGATTATGTCATATTGATTCTTTATAAGAATTGAAATAAATTTTATTAAAAGTACAAAAAGGTACAAGTAATTCTCATTTTGTCTTTTTGATAATTGAAATATTGAATTGTATTTATCTGCAATTTCATTCAAAGCGGAACCTTTTCGAATAAAAAGCAATGTTGATTGAAAATCCGACAAATGTTCTGCTAGTCTGAGTGCATAAGTACACGTGCCATCATAAGAAGAACGTCCAATTATATGTAATACTTTTTTCTTCACCGAAGCAGTTCTAAATAGAGATTATTATATTTTTGTGCAATTCTCTTCCAGTTCAATTTTGTGCCAATGTTTGAAGCATTAAAAGAAATTTCGCTTAAATTTATTTTTGACGTCATTATGCTTTCAAAAATATCAATGAATTGTTCCTTGGAATTAAAAATAAATCCATTTTCTCTATCATTTATATATTCTGCAATTCCTGCATTTTTTGTCGCGATTACAATTAAACCTGCCAGCATTGCTTCAATAGCCATTAAAGAGAATGGTTCAAATTTACTAATGTTAATTAAAATGTCCTTGTCAGATAAAAATGAAATTAATTCCTGTGATGATAATTTATTTACAAAAATAAATTGAAAAGGATAGCGATTGTTTTCTATCGATAGCTTTTCACCAAGGACAAATAATTTGATGAATGACGAAAATTTACACTCATTTAAAAGATGTAATAGCTCAGTATCCCCCTTTGTATTGTAAGCCCCACCATTGTAAAAAACAATCTTGACTTCTTTAGAAAAATTGAAAGTTTTTTTGCTGTTTTGAAATTCTAAATCTGCACCATTTGGAATGACCACTGTTTTATACTCAGGTAGTCTATAATATTTTTTGAAGGTATTAAGATGAATTTCAGAAAGGAACACAAGCTTATCAACTTTGGTTAAAAGTTTTTCTAGTAAAATATCTTTATAATAACTCAGCCAACCGATTTTTTTTCGAGAATATTTAATTTCATATTTATAAAGTCCGTGAAATGTAACTACGATTTTTGACTTAAATAAAAATTTGTAAAAAAATAATGGAATTATAAATCTTTCAGCGGTAATAATATGTATAATGTCTGGTTGCTGTCTGACTAAAAAGTAGAACATCCTTAATAATCCAAAACGTATAACTTTAGGGTTTTTCTGAATGATTTTTTTTCCAAGCCATCTTAAATACGAACTAGTCTTTTCTCTGTTTTTAAAAAAATAATCAACAAAAACTGTTGAATCATTATTTTCAGATACATTACAAAATACTCTTTTGGCAACTTTTTCGGGGCCGGAAAGAAATTCAGTATTATTATATCTTCCGATAAAAAATATTTTCATTCTAGTATTTGCTCCTGAAAATAAAATTATTACGGTCGATTTTTCTAAGAAAATCCCAGTACTTATTCATTCCTTTTTTTCGCAGATAACTTATAAAATTCTTCAAATACTTTGAAAAGAAAAAATATCTTAAGTATTGAATGTTATATGGATTTAGAGAAATGGCTTTGGTAAAAAGTTGTGATGATTTATCGAAGTTGTTTTCATAGTAATAAAAGTAGCCAAGATCGAAATGTGCTTTTGCAATTCTTCTGGAATTATTTGATTCTTTCAATATTTTTATAAAATATTTATTTGGTACATCTTCAT
>CAZQSR010000031.1:0-21006 GCA_964596145.1 uncultured Ignavibacteriaceae bacterium | reverse complement strand
GATGCAGCTGAAATGGCAATTATTGAACTTGTTGATTACAACGAAGTAGCTAATAAAAAAGCTGAAGAGAAGAAAGAAAAGAAAGAAGCAAAAGAAAAAGTAAAAAAAGAGAAAAAACAAAAAGAAGTTGAAGACGCAAAAGTTCTTGAAGAATCAACTTCTGGTAAACAATAGATTGATTGAATGATTGGTTGAAGAGTAATCAGTTTTACTGGTTACTCTTTTTTATTTTTATGAATAATATTTTTTTTGTTAAATCAGTTTATGATTTAAGAGATTTACCTAAATTAAAACTACCTGAAATTGTTCTGTGCGGACGTTCAAATGTAGGTAAATCTTCTATGATTAATTCTCTGTATAATCAAAAAGGTCTGGCAAAAACAAGCAGTACACCTGGAAAAACCAGATCAATAAATTATTATTCAGTTAATGATAAATATTATATTGTAGATTTGCCAGGTTATGGTTTTGCTAAAGCAAGTGCAGGTGAACAGAAAAAATGGACTGATCTAATTCAAAAATTTTTTTCTATAGAGAATAAGAACATTTTTGTTTTTCATTTAATTGATAGCAGACACAAACCGACTAATCTTGATGAATTATTAAAGAATATGGTTCTCTCAAAAAATTTTGATTATACGATAATTCTTAATAAAATTGATAAATGCAATCAATCACAAAAAGCTGCAGCAATAAAAAACATAGAAATATTTTTAGGTGAAGAAAAAACAAATAGAAATTATTTTTTATTTTCTGCTGTAACTGGTTTAGGTAAAAAAGAAATTGTAAAGAAAATAGAAAACGTAACTCAGCATAATTAAAAATACTTTTGTATATTTATTGGCAAAATTAAAATTTTAACAAAAAATGGATAGAAGACAAAAAAAAAGAATATATACCTTCCTGATATTTCCTTTTCTGCTTGCTATTCCATTTTTAACTGATGATTTGACAATCAGGATTATCGGGATTCTTCTAACTATTATCTATGTTGGGCTATTAATATTTTTGCGAGATTCTTTCAGAAAAGAACCTGTATATGAAGAATTAGCCTCCCAGCCAGAACCAACTCAGGATGTTCCTAAACTTCCGCTTGATGAAGGTGAGGGATTTACAATAGTTTCAAAAACAACAAATACCGATTTAATTACTGATGAGAATTATTTTAAAATTAGCAAGCCAAATCGTACTACAGTAAAACCACCTGATTTAAAAGAGCGTTTTGAAGAAATAGCAAATGAAGAACTTCCTAAGGAAATAAGTCATGACGGACAATTTGCTTTTGTGTTGGAGAAAATACTTACAATAATAAAAGATTCTTTTGCAGCTCATACAGCAGTATTCTTTTGGTACAATAAGAAAAAAGAAAAAATTTCAATTGAAAAATTTATTTCTAATTCAAGTGATATATCTGAAAGAAAATTTGACGTTGAAAACGATATACTAAGTAAAATAATTCAAAAAGGTGAACCAGAACTTCTTACAGATATTTCATCAAAAGCTGAAGCTGATGTTATAAGGTATTATGAAACGATTCAGGATATAAAAAGCTTTGTTGGAGTTCCTCTATTTTACGACAAACAGTTAATTGGAATTCTGGCAATTGATTCAAAAGAACCAGATCAATTCGGTATTGAAACAATTTTTTCTCTTGGAAGATTTGTAAGATTAATAACAATTTTAATAAGTCTTTTCGAACAAAAATATTCTGAATTTATTTCTCAGAAAAGATTGCAGGGATTGCTGACATTTCTTCAGCCTGCACAAAATTTTGAAGATGAAAAAGAATTGATTGATTCAGTTGAAAAATCACTTGCATTTTTAATTAATTGGGATGCTTTTGCTTTTGTCTATTATCATCCAATTGAAAAATCTTTCAAGACAGTGAAAGTAATTAATAAAACTTCTTTAAAGTATATTGGTGAAAATCTTGATGTTGAAGTGAATGGAACACTTGTAGGTAAAAGCATTTCGACAGGAATCCCTGTAAAAATTGATGATACTTCTGCTGCAGATTATAAGAGATTTTCAAAAATTGAAGATGTAAGTTTTGATGGTTCCTTTCTTGTTATTCCTTTAATTTTTCAAAACCAAAACTACGGAGTTATGTGTTTTGAAAGCCTGAAAAAAAATTCATATACAAAATCTGATGTCGAATTTCTTAAAGGGGCTACAAATATTCTGGCATTTATGATTCATTCTATCTCAACTCAGCATTTATTAAAAAGTCTTTTAGCCCTTGATATAGAGACCCGTGCATTAAATGCTGCGACATTTAAAGAACGACTTCAGAATGATTTAATAAGAGCAAATGAACTTAAAATTAAAAGTGCAATTGCTGTAATTAAAATAGATGAATTCCTTGAACAGGCTTCGTTATTCGATACGAATCCTTTTATGAAAGTTCTTACTACTGTTTCTGAACTGATAAGTAACGAGATGACAGCTTTCAGTATGTATGGGAGATTATCTGAAAAAATATTTGCAGTGTACTTCTTTAATGCAAATTCTAAAGATGTTTATATCTGGGCAGAAAAACTCCGTGTAAGAGTTGCTCGCCAAACAATTTCTGTCTCTGCAAGGCAGACAACATTTACTATCTCAGTAGGAGTAGCGGCTGCTAACGGGAAACCCGATGCTGAAGAATTAATTTATAATGCCAATCTTGCTTTACAAAAAGCAATTGATAGTGGCGGAAACAAAGTTCGTAATATAAATTGAGTTGAAAAATAAATAATTTTATTTTTATAGTGCTTGATGGTATTGGAGTTGGTGAACTTCCTGATGCTCATCTATATAACGATTGTGGAAGTAATACTCTCAGGAACATGTCAAAAGCTGTTGGTGGATTAAACCTGCCTAACCTGCAGAAATTTGGGCTGGGTAATATAACTGAAATTTTAGGAGTTGAACCTGTTAAAAATCCTCTGGCTTCATATGGGAAGATGAGAGAAATCTCTAAAGGAAAAGATTCTACAACAGGTCATTGGGAACTTGGTGGAGTGTTTGTTGATTTTGATTTTTCATATTTCCCTGATGGTTTTCCTGATGAAATTATGAAAAAATTTCTTAATGAAACTGGCTGTACAGGTTTTCTTGGAAACAAACCAGCTTCAGGTACAGAGATAATTAAAGAGCTGGGTGACGAACACATTCGAACAGGTTTTCCAATTGTTTATACATCTGCAGACTCCGTTTTTCAAATAGCTGCTCATGAAGAAATTATTCCTTTGCAAAGATTATATGAGATTTGTAGAATTACACGTGAAAAAGTATTAACAACTCCTTATGTTGTTGGTAGAGTGATTGCAAGACCTTTTATCGGAACAAAAGGGAGCTATCAAAGAACAACTAATCGTCACGATTTTTCTATGGATCCGCCAGCTAATACAATCCTTGATATATTGAAAGAAAGTAATATCGATACAGTGGCAATTGGAAAGATAAATGATCTTTTTAATCATAGAGGAATTAAGTATTCTTTACTTACAAAATCTAATAAAGAAGGATGCAACAAAATTGTTGAATTTACGTCAAAACTTACAAGCGCTTTTATAATGGCAAATCTTGTTGACTTTGATGTATATTATGGTCATAGAAATGATGCATTGGGTTTTGAAAAAGCATTGAAGGAATTTGACGATAATCTTCCACTAATTGTGGATAGACTTGATGATGATGATTTTTTATTAATTACATCGGATCATGGGAATGATCCAACAGATGTAAGCACAGATCATACAAGGGAATATGTGCCATTGTTATTTTATAATAAAAGAAATCCATCAAGAAATTTGGGAATTCGTCAAACATTTTCGGATGCAGGTAAAACGGCAGCCGATTTTTTTAATATTCCTAACACCTTAAATGGTGAAAGTTTTTTAATAAGAAATTAAAGGCAATTATGTTTTTAGGTCGTGTAATTGGAACGGTATGGTCAACAAAAAAAGATGAAAATCTTGTTGGTTCAAAATTACTAATTGTAAAACAGTTAGATTTAGAACTGAATGAAAAAACAAGTTATGTTGTGGCAGTTGATAGTGTTGGTGCAGGAGAAGGAGAAGTTGTTTTAGTAGCAACCGGAAGTTCTGCTAGACAGACAAACATTACGAAAAATAAACCTGTGGATGCAGTTGTTATGGCAATAGTTGATAAACTCGATATTCCATTAAAACAATTCCTAAAAAACCAACAGGAAGAGTGTAAATAATGGTATCTACAGGATGGAAAATTGAACCATTTTCCGTAAATTTGCACACCAAATTTTGAAATTTTTTTTACGGGTCTGGTCAAATTTATGTTCTTAGGAAAAGTAATTGGAAATGTTTGGGCGACAAAAAAATATGAAGCTGTTCATAGTTTTAAATTTATGTTTGTTCAACCATTAAATGCCGATCTTAAAAACATAGGGGAACCAATAGTAGCAGTAGATACTGTCGGTTCAGGACCAGGCGAAATAATTTTATACATTACCGCAAGTGAAGCTGTTATTCCTTTGCCAGTGGATATGGCACCGGTTGACGCTTCAATAGTTGGAATTGTTGATACAATAAATTTAGATAATTAAGATAGAGGCAATCTAGTGAGAATTACAAAGCAATATACTAATAGAGAAAGTCAGTCTCTTGATAAATATTTACAGGAAATTGGTAAGGTAAGCCTCCTTACACCAGAGCAGGAAATTGAACTTGCAATAAGGATTAAGCAAGGTGAACAACTTGCATTAGAACAATTAACAAAAGCTAATTTGAGATTTGTTGTTAGCGTTGCAAAACAATATCAGAATCAGGGTTTATCTCTTGGTGATTTAATTAATGAAGGCAATCTTGGATTAATAAAAGCTGCAAAAAGATTTGATGAGACAAGAGGATTTAAATTCATTTCTTATGCAGTATGGTGGATCAGGCAATCAATTCTTCAGGCATTGGCTGAGCAATCAAGAATAGTTCGCCTTCCTCTTAACAGAGTTGGAGCTTTAAACAAAATTGGTAAAGCTTATAGCTCGCTCGAACAGGAATTCGAAAGAGAGCCAAGCGCAACTGAATTGGCAAATGAACTTGAAATGGATGTTAATGAAGTTGCTGATACACTTAAAATTTCAGGCAGACATGTTTCGATGGATGCTCCATTTCAGCAGGGAGAAGATAATCGTCTTCTTGATGTTTTGCAGAATGATCAACAACCACCGCCAGATGCAATTCTGATTACCGAATCCCTGAAACAGGAAATAGAGAGAGCTTTATCAACTTTAACCGAAAGAGAAGCTGAAGTAATTAAATTATATTTTGGATTAAACAAAGAGCATTCTCTTACTCTTGAAGAGATTGGTGAGAAATTTAATCTGACAAGAGAGAGAGTTAGACAAATTAAAGAGAAAGCAATAAGAAGGCTTCGTCACGCTTCAAGAAGTAAAAATCTTAGAGCTTATCTTGGTTAATGAATAAATCGTTTTATATATCATTTTTTTTAATTCTGATAGCCGGATTGTTTATACTTTCCGGCTGTTCTGCTACTACAAGCACTTCAAGATATAAAGAAAAAAAAGATGAAAAAAATGATAACTATGTTGGAAGATATGATAATAAAGATGAAATAGGCGTTGATGATACTTCCTGTATCAATGATGATGAAGAAGAATTAGAAGATTACTCCGGCGATAAAATAAAAGTTGATATTTCTCAGATAATGAAAAAATATTCAGGTGAGGTTAAAGGAACTGAGCTTGGAACTCCACAGGAAAAGATGTTGATGGAAATAATTCGCTATCTTGATACTCCTTATAAATATGGTGGAAATTCAAAGAATGGAATTGATTGTTCTGCATTCACACAAACTGTTTTTAAGAATTGTTTCAATATTACATTATTGCGCTCTGCACGCGATCAATATACCCAGGGTTTAATTGTTGATGATAAAGATGGACTTAAAATGGGGGATCTTGTTTTTTTCAATACAAGGCGGCGGGTTCGTCCTGGACACGTAGGAATTTATATTGGTGACAATTTATTTGCTCATGCTAGTTCTTCTTATGGAGTAAGAATTTCTTCTCTTGAAGAGGATTATTATTCAAAACGATTTATGGGGGGAAGAAGAATAGAAGAATCACCTTTATCAAACTAATCAAAATATTTTAAGTTAATCATTCTCCCCATTTTAATACTTCAAGTTTTACTTTTGCTATTCCACTTTTAATCATACCTAGTTCTTTAGCAGCTGCATAAGACATATCAATTATTCTTTTTGTTGATTTTGGCGGGCGGTCGTTGATCTTAACTGTTGTAGTTTTTTTGTTTTTTAAATTTGTAATTTTCACAATAGTCCCAAATGGATATGTTAAATGAGCCGCCGTAAAATCATTCATATTATATGTTTCACCGCTAGAAGTCTTCTTACCATGAAATTTTGTAGAATAATAAGAAGCTGTTCCTTCTTTTGTTTCAAGAACTTCATCACTATCCGGAATTTGTTGCTCGTGGTTTTGATTTTGTGTTACTCTTTCATCATCCTGTTTTTCATATCTTATTGATGATGAACAACCGATTAAACCAAATGGGGTACTAATCAATAAAAAAACTAAAAGTAAAAAATATTTCATATTATTAAGTTTATTTATTGCAAATATAATTATTGTTTACATTTGCTCAACAATCGTATTTTAATTAAATCGTAGAGTAATTTTTCTAAAAATAGTGAAAAGTTTTAAAACACATATTAAAGAAACACTACAGTTAGCTTATCCGGTAATGATAGGACAAGTTGGATACATTACTATGCAAGTAGTGGATAGTGCAATGGTTGGACGAATTGGTGCGGCACAACTTGCAGCTTCATCAATTGCTCATGGTATTTTTGTCTTGTTAATGGTGATTGGTATTGGAGTCAGTTATGCGGCTTCCCCCCTAATTGCTATTTCGATTGGAAGTAATAAATCTGAACAATGTAAAACAATTTTTAATCAATCATTTTTAATTAATACACTTCTTGGCGTTTTGCTTTCATTATCAGTTTATTTAAGCGCCTATATTATTCCAATTCTTAATCAACCTAAAGAAGTAGAACAACTTGCTATACCATATTTAAAAATTTTAGCTTTCTCGATGTTACCGATTATGATATTCCAGACATACAAACAGGTTATAGAAGGATTATCATTCACTCGTCCTGCAATGTTTGTAGTAATTTTGGCTAATGTTGTAAATGCTTTTGCATGCTGGATTTTGATTTTTGGAAAAATAGGATTTCCTGCAATGGGTTTGAATGGTGCCGGACTGGCAACATTAATCTCAAGAATTTTTATGGCAATTACCTTGATGATATTTGTGATAAAAAATGAGAAATTTTCTAAATATGATTTAAAACTAACGCGAATTAAAATAGATAAAAGTATTTCTGTGAAAATAATCAAACTTGGATTTCCAAGCGGTTTTCAATATTTTTTTGAAGTCGGCTCGTTTTCTTTCGCAGCGGTAATGGTTGGCTGGATTAGTGCAGATGCATTAGCTGCACATCAAATTGCACTTAGTATTGCATCAATTACTTATATGATCGTTCTTGGAATTTCATCAGCATCTGCTATTAGAGTAGGCAATGCAGTTGGTATAAATAACACAGATGAAATAAGAAGGGCTGGTTTTACTGCTATATTGCTTGGTGCAACATTTATGTTATTGTCAGCAATTATTCTTATCCTGTTTAAGAATATTATTCCACTTTTATATATAAAAGAAATTCCTGTTATAGAATTAGCTTCATCATTATTAATTATTGCGGCATTCTTCCAGATATTTGATGGAACACAATGCGTCGGTCTTGGAGTACTTAGAGGTTTAACAGATGTAAAAATCCCAACTTTAATTACTTTTACAGCTTACTGGGTTCTGGCTTTGCCTCTGGGGTATTTATTTGCGTTCCCTCTAAATCTTGGAGTTCAAGGAATCTGGGTAGGACTTTCTTTTGGTTTAGCAATGTCTGCATTAATGTTAACCACAAGATTTTCTATAATAAGTAAGAACAAAATAACCATTTAATCATTTATTGTCTCCACTTCTTTATTATTTCTACCTTCAGTATAAGCTAATAATTATTGAATTAAACAAAGATTATTTTTGCATTGAAAATTTAATTGAAAGGAAAACATTATGAAAAGGTTTTATAAATCTTCAAAGAACAAAGTCTTCTTTGGTGTAGCCGGAGGAATTTCTGAGTATTTTGATGTTGATCCAGTAATAATAAGAATAGCATTTATTCTTTTAACAATTTTTCATGGTTCTGGAATTTTAATATATATCATTTGTGCAATTGTTATGCCCAAGGATTATATGTTAAATTTCCAGAATTATGAATCTTCTATCAACAATTCACAACCTTTTCAGACTTCAGTTCAAAATGAAGCTTTGGAAAAAAAGTCTAACAGGAATATTTTACTCGGTTCAATACTGGTTGGATTAGGAATTATTTTTCTGTTACACAACATTATTCCCAGATGGGGATTTGAAGATATTTTCCCGCTTGGCTTGATACTTTTTGGTGGATGGCTTATTTTTAGTTCAGTTAAAAAAGAGGAGATACTAAAATGAAATCGAAACAACTTTTTTGGGGATTACTGTTTTTTACTCTTGGAATTCTTTTTCTTCTAAATAATGTTATTGGAACAAATATTGAACTTGGAAGCCTTTACAGGTTCTGGCCAGTAATACTTATATTGATTGGATTTTCTGTTATTGTAAAACAGGATATAGTAAAAGTAATAGTGTCAGCATTAACAGGAATTTTATTAGCTTTAATTATTTTTTCATTTTTCAATAAAGATTGGTTTGTTTGTCATTCAAACTGGCATAGAGATAAAAATATGGTGCTTGCAGATACGGTTAAAGAACCCTGGAATGATTCTATAAAACAGGTTGACATTAGCTTTGATGGCGGAGCAGCTTCTTTTTCAATAGATGATAAAACAGGTAATTTATTCACTGCGGCATCTGATAAAATAACAAGTTATGAAAATTTTTCTGTTGTAAGAGAAAATGATATAGCTAAATTAAGAATTAAAATGAAAGAATGGCACGTGGGATTTGGTGAGAAACATGCAAACCATCTAAGTTTAAGTCTTAATCCAAAACCAATTTATAATTTAATTTTTGATGTTGGTGCAGCTTCAGCCGATTTTGATCTTACAGGTTTAAAAGTCAAGAACCTTGATGTAAACATAGGAGCAGCTTCGCTTGTATTAAAATTATCTAATCCTGTTGATGATACTTTGTACGCAGATATTGATGCGGGTGCTTCATCTATAAAGATTTCAATTCCAAAAACTGTTGGAGCTGAAATTTATTCAGACCTTGCTTTAAGTTCAAAACATATTTCAGGTTTTAAAGAAATTCGTGATGATAGATTTCAGACTGAAGAATTTGATAAAGCAAAGAAAAAAATTATTTTTAGAATTAGCGGCGGTGTTTCATCATTTACTATTGATAGATACTAAATATTCAGTTGTTTTTTACCGGTGTAAATCAACTTCACCGTTTTTTTTTGTTTTAAATATGTTTCAAAAAAAAGTTGATAATTGAAATTAATAATCTATATTTGCTAAAAAATTATAAATCAATATTATAAGTTTAGTAAATGGATTCAAAAGAAGAGTTATATTTCAATTACCTGTTTAAGTTCAAAGATGGCAGGGAAAAATATTTCAGCATTCATGTTAACAAAAAGACTTTAAAGATAATTAGGAATAGTAGTCAACAATTTCCTGAGTGGGCAAAACTCCAGAATTTTATGTGTCCACATTGTCCTCTTGATGAGGCAAATAATATTTATTGTCCACTGGCACTTAATCTTGTTGAATCTTTATATTCCTTTAGTGATTGTAATTCTTTTGAAATGGTTGACATAAGAGTTGAAACACCGAATCGAAATTATGAAAAAAATACTTCTTTACAGTCTGGTGTTAGTGCAATGCTAGGAATTCTGATGGTATCTTCGGGATGTCCGTACATGGTAAAATTAAAACCAATGTTACACTTTCATTTGCCTTTTGCTACTTTAGAGGAAACTCAGATTAGAGCATTTTCATTTTATCTTCTTGCACAGCATATAAAATGGAGAAAAGGTGGAAAACCTGATTGGGATATGAATAATCTGTTTAATATTTATGAAGCAATACGTGAATTGAATCATAATGTATCTGAAAAAATTGCCAATATTGAGGCGAAAGATACAAGTATAAATTCCGTAGTGGTTCTTAATAATTTTGCAGATTATGTTACTCTTACACTTGATGATAAAAGTATGGAAGAATTGGAAATTTATCTAAAGGAGTTTTTTTAATCATCAAAATTATTTTTGCTAATTTTTTCTGAATATTATAAATGTTAGATAAAAAAACGAAATTATTTTTTGTATTGGGAGCATTTTTTGTTGCAAACGCTTTGTTAGCTGAATTTTTAGGTGTTAAAATATTTTCACTTGAAAAAACTTTTGGTCTTAATCCTGTTAATATTTATCTCTTTAATTTTAATTTATCATTTAACCTTACTGCTGGTGTACTACTCTGGCCTGTTGTTTTTATTATGACAGATATTATTAATGAATACTTTGGAAAAAAAGGTGTAAGGTTTTTTTCATTCACTTCTGCTGCATTAATATCATATTCATATATAATGATTTATATTAGTATTTTACTAAAACCAGCGGACTTTTGGATTATAAGAGAAACAATCGCTGGTAAACTGGATATGAATCTTGCTTTCAATACCATATTTGGACAGGGTTTGTGGATCATTGTTGGTTCGCTTGTTGCATTTTTAGTTAGCCAGTTAATTGATGTTACAGTTTTTCATTTTATAAAAAAATATACTGGCAATTCTAAAATCTGGGCAAGAGCAACAGGAAGCACAATAGTATCACAATTTATCGATAGTTTTGTAGTTTTATTTATAGCATTCTATATTGGTGCCGGGTGGGAATTGAAATTAGTGATAGCAATTGGAATTGTAAATTACATTTATAAATTTTTTATAGCAGTATTCTTAACTCCTATTCTATACATCCTTCACTATTTTATTGATAGATACCTTGGGAAAGAATTATCTGAACAATTAATTAATTCTGCTGGCAATTAAACTGAAAAAGTTCGGTAGTTTTTATATAAAAAACTTGCACAGGTATCACAGTAAAAACTACCTTTAATATCTACTTCTTCAATAATAGTCGATTGATGCATTACGCAATCCCAGTTCTTGCAATGATGTAATCCAAAATTATGACCTAATTCATGATATATTTCTTTCATTGCTCTACTGAAAAGTAAATTATCATCTGTTTTACCTGTATAGAATTCTTCATACAATCTGCAAAAAGAAACAATAGAGTGTTTTCCATTTAATTGTGCTTCACCAAATAAAAAAGTAAAAACAGGCACATATAAATCAACATCAACTAATATTAATACTTTCCCATGTATCTGACTCGATTTCTCAATTGCCTGAGCAAGAATTTTTGTCGAAAAGTATTGATTACGTTCTTGTGAGCGAACAGATTCTAGGTCCAGGTTGAGGTTAGCAAATCCAATATTTGCAGGTAATGTATTTGTTAACTCAATGTGGATTTTCTTTAATAAATGGTTATTTGAAACTCCTTCAGGGACCAGATAAATATTCATTTCTTAGGTCTTTGAAGTCCGTACTTATTCATTTTGTTGTATAATGTTACTCTATCAATACCGAGAACAGAAGCTGTTCGGGAAATATTCCATTTATTTTCCTGTAATACAATAGATATATGTTTTTTCTCAAGAGCATCAAGACTTCTGTCATCTTTATCGAAAGTAACTTTTGTACTTATATGGAATGGAAGGTCATCAACCATAATTTCATCGCCCTGATTAACAACTACAGCTCTTTCAATTGCATTTTCAAGTTCTCGTACATTGCCTGGCCAGTTATATCTAACTAAAAAGTCCATTGCTTCTTGCGAAAATCGTTTTACTTTTCTGTTCATTTGAGTCGAATATTTTCTCAAGAAATGATGTGCAAGAATAGGAATATCTTCAGGTCTGTCACGCAAAGGAGGGATCATTATAGAAAATACGTTAAGCCTGTAATACAAATCTTCTCTGAATTTCCCTTCTTTAACTAATTCTTCAAGAGGCTCATTTGTAGCAGCGATTATACGAAAGTCGCTCTTTACTACTTCACTTCCACCAACTCTCATAAATTGTTTGGTTTCTATAACACGTAACAATTCAATTTGAACTTTGGCAGAAATTGTCCCTATTTCATCAAGGAAAATTGTTCCACCGTTTGCCATTTCAAATTTTCCTTTACGCTTATAATGAGCACCTGTAAATGCACCCTTTTCATGTCCAAATAATTCACTTTCAAGGATTGATTCGGCGAGTGCTCCACAGTTGACAGTTATTATCGGGAAGTATCGTCTTTTGCTGTTTATATGTATTGCTTTTGCAACTAATTCTTTACCGGTTCCGCTTTCACCTCTTACAAGTACAGTAGTATCTGTTTGAGCAACTGTTTGCACAAGGTTAAATATTTTTTTCATCTGTGTGCCTTCGCCTACAAGATTGTCAGGACGAATAATTTCATCAATCTTTTGTTTAAGCTGGAGATTTTCTTTTTTAAGTGCCTGCTGGTTTAATGCTTTTTCGACAACGTGAGATAATTCTTCAGGATCAATTGGTTTGGTTATATAATCAAAAGCACCATCTTTCAATGCTTTAATTGCTGTCGGTACAGATGCGAAGGCGGTAATTAAAATGAATATAACATCATTATCAATTTCTTTGACTTTTGTTAACAAATCAAGTCCGCTTATTCCAGGCATTTTCATGTCAACAAGTAAGAGGTTATACTTATCTTTTTCAAATAGTTGTAACGCTGTTTCACCATCTTCAGCGACTTCTACAATATAATCTTCTTCTTCAAACCAATGTAAAAGAGATTCTCTTACAATAGGTTCGTCGTCAACAATAAGAATTTTTGAATTTTGTTCCATTTAATTTTCACCATTTTTATTTATAGGTAAAGAAACTAAAAAAGTTGTTCCAGAGTAGGAAGTCTTTTCAACTTTAATTTCACCTTTATGTTTTTTAATAATTCCATAAGTTACAGATAACCCTAACCCTGTGCCTTTCTGATCTTTTTTTGTAGTAAAGAAAGGTTCAAAAATATAAGGAAGATCCTTTTCATTTATTCCTTTTCCTTGGTCAATAAAACGGATAAGAGCATTGCCATTTTCTGTACATATTGAGACGGTTAGTGTGCCACCTTCACTCATAGCTTCAATAGCATTAATTAGAATTGCAATAAAGGCTTGTTCAATTTTTTGCGGATCGCAATATATTAATATATCCAGTTTGCCGAAATCCTTTATTAGCTTAATTTTATTTAATTCAAGATGATGGTTGATAAGAGTAATACTTTTGTCAATTATATCAATAAGACTGTGTTGAGTATGAGGTCCTTCATCCTGATGTGAAAATAAAAGTAAATTTTTCACGATATTACCGCAGCGTTTAGATTCATCAGCCACCAGGTTAAGAAATTTTATAGAGTCATCAAATTTCCCATCAACATTTTGTTTAGATATTTTTTTTGAAATTAATTTACTGTAAGTCAATATTCCTTCCAGCGGGTTATTAAGTTCATGAGCTACAGTTGCCGAAAGTTTTCCAAGTGAAGCTAATTTTTCTATCTGAACAACCTGTTCATAGATTTTTTTTAATTCTTCATTTTTTTCTTCAACTTTTTTATTCAGAGTCTCTGACCATTCCTTTATTTCATTGTAAGCTGCATCAAGTTTGGAGGACATATCATTGAATCGAGTTGCAGTTAGTCCTAATTCATCCTTTGAGTTAACAGAAATTTTATAATTCAGATTTCCGGAGGATAGTTGTTCAATACCTTTAGAAATTTCTTTTAATGGTCTGTTTACTATATATTTTATAAATCCGAATGAAAACACAGCGATCAATATTGTTATTATTACAGAACCAATTAGAATGCTTTTGGTTGATGTAGAAATAATTTCATCCATCTTTTCAGTCGTCAGAATTACATCAAGAACACCAAGAATTGCTTTTTTAGATTCGTGTGCGTGACAATCTGAAGTGTAGCAATCTGTTTCATTTTTAATCGGGTTGATTAAACCAATCACTCTTTTCTTTGATTGAATTTCGTAAATTCTTATCATATTTTGCCACGGCAAATTTGAAGGTAATTCTTTTTTTGCATGACAAACATTACATTCTTCGGCATCCATATTTATAATTTGGCCTATTTCGGTACTATCTGAAGAAAATGCAATAACACCAAGTTTATTGTAGATTCTTACTCGAAAAACACCTTTCTCTTTTCCTACAGTTTTAATTATTTGGTAAACATCTTCCCGTCTATTAAGAAGCATGCTATATCTGGCAGACTTTTTAATTATATCTGAGATATTATAAGCATTCTGGATATTAGAAGTGGTAAGTTGATTCCTAAGGTTGGTAATGGCTATAAAAGTATATAACCCTAAGATAACAATTAAGGCGCTTGATATTGCAATTATTAATTTAACGCCAAGTCTATTTAATATTTTAACACGCAAAATTTGGGCTTGTTGAATAAATTTACAAATAACGAACCCAAACTAAAAAAGAATGTAGAAAAAGGCAAATTCTTTTTTATTTATTGAATAATTGCTGAAGAATTTTCAGATATAATTCATTACCAATTACATTGTGAATATATTTAACCTGTTCGCCACCATCATTTAATGTAATTCCGACTTTTGGCCATACTTCTTTACAGTTCGAAAAAACACTTTCAATTTCTGATGATTGATTTAAAAAGTCACTTTCAGACATAATAGCTTTATTCAATTCTTCAGGCTCTACTTCAACAATGCAGAACCAATTCTTTGCAGTTTCATCTTTTTTAAGATCAAGATTAGCAACAGTGCATACATTAATAGGAGATTCTATTGTATATTCTCCCCAATCACCTGCAATTTTTAACAAAGGTTCACCTTGTTTAATTATTTTTTTATCCGATGTCTGAAAGCTTGAAATATTATCAAGAATTATTTCTGCTATTGGATTAAATCCAAGGTAATAAGTTTTATCATATAGATTTCGTAAAATAAGATTTCTCTTTAAATGAATATTTGTATCACTATATATCTGTTGATTAATTTTTATTAATGTCCTCTGAATTATATCATCATAGCTTTGCACATACTTCTCTTCAAGATCATCAAGATTGATTTCAACATTACGCATGACTTTATCTAATGCACATTTATCGCAATTGAAATTTTTATTACAAAGTTTATATGTAATTATTCCAGATTGCATCCAGATGCATTTAAGTGAATTATAATTTAAAGACTGTGATTTCATATTCATCTCAGATTGTTAAATTTATTAATTAATGATTTATTTCATTACTTTCAGAAAAGACTGGAAAGAACTTTGAAATAAATTTGAAAGCAATCATTCCCAGAACAACGAACATCATTGTGATATTAATTTCCCAAATAGAAGGGAAGTAGTTTATTCCATTAAAATTGGAAATACTGGTAACACTTACATTAAGACGGTTAAGCAAGAATCCAGCTATAATAAAGATAGAGACAAAATAAAGCCATTTCCTATCGTTTCTTCTTTGTCTGGACATAAGAATAGTTACTGGAACGAGTGTACCAATAATTATTTCAAGCCAGAATAAAAATGATTCCTGAGTAAATGATAAGGCATAGACCATTTTATTTGCAGCAATAAAATACACTAATTTGATTACCAAATTTATTGATATTACGATGCCGCTTGCAAAACCCAATTTAGAAAGCAAATCTATTTCCAATCCTTTTCCAAAAGCACGGGCGCTTGTATACGACTCAAATATTGTCATCGCCAGACCTACACTTATAGCGCTTACAAAAAAGAAAACCGGAAGCAAAGGTGAATACCATAATGGATGCATTTTACTTGGAATGATTAAATATAAAGAACCAAGTGAAGATTGATGTAAAGTTGAAAGCAGAACACCTACTATCATCAAAGGTACACTTATTTTATGAAATATATCCATTAGTTTATACATCTTAAATTTTTCAAGAATTACCTGGCTGAATTCAAGGAAAAGTACAGTTGTGTAAAGCATGACACACCATGCAACTTCAAACATAACACTATGAGGATTCCACATTATTAAAGCGTGCCATATAGCCCAGGGTCTTCCCAGATCGAATAATAATGCAAAAATTACAAGTGTATAACCGAGAAATGCTGTCAATATTGCTGGTCGTACAAGCGGTTTAAATTTTTTTATGTTGAAAATATAAGTCGTAGCACATAGAGTAAATCCACCTGCAGCCAGACCAACACCACAAAGAATATCAAAACCAATCCAAATTCCCCAGGGAAAATGGTCAGATAAATTTGTAACCGAACCTAATCCTTGCGTAAATCTAAGATATGTGGCATAAACTCCGCCTATGATAATTATTGATGCTACTATGCGCCATACTGTAATTTTAGTTAATATTTTAGTCATTATTTGCTTCATCCGTATTAATATTTATTTTTTCTTCTTTTGCAATTTTATTTTTTCTTTTTGTAAGCCAGTACATTCCACCAAGAAAAACTGTTCCTGCAGAAACAACTGCTGGAATTTTTTCAAGTGCTCTCATTGTAAACTCTGGTAAGTCTTCTTTAGGAATATTAGTTGCAAATCCTAATTTATCAAAAGGAACGTTTGAAATTACAAGTACATTAGAACCACCAGCTTCTTTCAATCCATATATATGTGGATAGTAAGTATCGGGATTATTTTTTATTCTTTCCTGAGCTTCAAGAATTAAGTCTTCTAAATCACCAAACTGAGTAGCTCCTGAAGGACAGGCTTCCGCACAAGCTGTTGGTTGTCCATTCTTAACTCTGTCATAACACATCAAACATTTCCTTATGCGGGGATTATTACTAGTCCACTCATAACGAGGTATTCTATGTGGGCATGCTTGCATACAGTAACGGCATCCAATACATTTATCTGCATCATAAATGACAGGGCCTTCTTCTGTTTTGGTAAAAGCTCCAACAGGACAGACAGAAACGCAGGTTGGTTTCTTGCAATGCATGCATAGCTTACGAGTAAATATTTCATCATATTGTTCAACAACACAATAATTATTGCTTGACAGATGATCTTTTAAGAAATCATCATTTGTCTCTTGCAAATGATTTTGAACTTTACAAGCATTTGTGCATTCTCCACATCCAACACACATTGTGGAATCGAACAACAATCCTTTTTGCTTTATCATCATTTTCTCCGGGATTAGAATGTTAAGAATTCTTTTTCAAATTTCTCAACAACTTTTTCATCAAAATTGGAAAGAACACCTTCAACGAGATTACCGCCGTCTGCAAGTGTAATACCAGCTAATTCAGGTTCAACCATACTATGAGCAATAAAATCTTTTAGTCTGTTAAATTCTGATTTAAGCCAGCTTAATCCTTTTTCTCCGGTTTTCATTTGGGTTAATTCATTTTCAAGATTTTCAGGTTGAATTGAAACGCCCCAATCCTCTAAATAAGGATCATCAAGAGTTTTGAATTCCAGATTTTTATTGACATTTTTAATCAACCCTGAAACAGGTGATAAGAATTTAATTCTGTGTTTTCCATTTCTCGCTTCAAATAGAACATCTCCTCTTTTTACAGTTGTTCCTTCGGTTAATAGAGGAATTAATTGTAAATTATTAAATGACTTTATTATTAATTCATCAATTCCAATTCTAACTAATTTATCTTTCATCAGTTTTAACCAGGTGTGTCCTTGAGAAAGATAAATTTCTTTGGGAAAAAGAAAACTTCCTCTGTCAAATACTCTGTAAGAAGCAAAAGCTGGATGTTCTTTTCCTTTTGCCTTCAATACAAGAATATCAATAATAATAAATACAATAAACATCAATACTACGAATAAAGCGACCATTTTATTTCTCCATTAAATTAAAGTTTTATTATTAAAAGCAAAGTGAATGCCAGAAATTTTTTCCTTAAAAACAAATCAAAATAGCATTTTTCACATTTTTAGTTTTTTCTTGTGTTGAATCTATAAACACCTGTTTATTTATTATTTTTACAACTAATTGTGTTGATTTGCAATGCAGTTAAGAGAAAAGTATTTTTGTATAAGAAAAATATTAAAATGAAAAGACAGTTATTACAAAATATTATTTTAGATTTTTTCAATTTCTTTGATGAAGTTGATAAGAAAGTTTCAAAAAAAACTTTAGGTGAAAAATTATTTCGTTTTATATGTGAACTCGACTATGATGTTTTTAGCAAAATAGACTTGAATAAAATTGTTAAAAACGAAAAAGATGTATATTGGTTTTCAAATAATAAGGATACTACTTTTTTATCAACCAGAAAACTGAAAAATAGAATTTTAACTTTAAAAAAATTTTCGAATAAAAAATTTTTAAAGAAAATAAAAGATAATATTTTCTTATCATCCTCAAAATCACATATAAATAAGAAATTGCCTTTATTCCTTTGTACAATTTCATTTCCATCAAATAAATCAAACCAGGAATGGAGTTCGCTATCAGCAAATGAGATTTATATTCCTGAAGGAATGATAGGAACATTTGCAAAAAAGACATATATAGTTTATAATTTTAATTATTCTGGAAAAAATAAGACTGCTCTGATTAGAAAATTTGAGAGATGGCTTATATTTGTTTTAAATACAAACACCACAAAATTGCTTTCGTATTCTCCTTTAAATGCTTCCATAAATGATGAAAAAATGCAATGGATTTCGAAAGTAAAAAAAGCACAAAACGAGTTGACTAATCAGCAAATTAAAAAGATCGTATTGTCACGAAAGATTGAGTTAAAATCAAAGAATACTTTAAATTACTCACAAATATTTCGACAATTAAAAAGTTATAACGAAAATTCATATAAAATTTTTATTAAAACCAATGAATCAGTATTCATTTCAGTATCACCAGAAAAATTTCTCAAAATTACAAACTGTAAAATAACTGCTGATGCATTGGCTGGTACTATTAAACGCGATAAAGCACTTGAAAAAAATCTTCGTTATTCATTTAAAGAAAACAAAGAACATAACTATGTGGTAAGGTTTATTAATGAAATTCTAAAGAAGTACTGTACGAAGATAATTGTTCCTGAAAAGCCCACTATAAAAAAGTTGAATTCGGTTCAACATCTTTGGACTCCAATAAAAGCAACACTAAATAGTAAAACAAATGTATTCAGAATGATAGATGAATTATTTCCCACACCTGCTGTATGTGGAATACCTAAACAGAAAGCTCTCAAACTTATATTAAAATTAGAAAACTTTAATAGAGGTTTATATGCAGGATTATTAGGCTGGATTAATCTCGATAATAATTTGGAACTTGTAGTGGGTATTCGTTCGGCGTTACTTAAAAAAAGAAAAGCTTTTGTTTATTCAGGATGCGGTATTGTTAAAGAATCAAATCCATTTAATGAATATGAAGAGACACAATTAAAGATGAAATCAATTTTAGAAATATTAAAATGAAGTTGAATAAAAATATTTTTTGGACAAAATTTTTTGTTGAGCATTTAGTTAAAGCCGGCGTTAAATATGCATGTATAGCTCCCGGTTCGCGAAGTACTCCTTTAACATATTCATTTGTAAAAAACAAAAAAATAAAGTGCTTTACCGGAATTGATGAACGTTCGCTTGCATTTTTTGCTTTAGGACTTTCTAAAAAATCAAAAACACCTGTAGCGATAGTATGTACTTCCGGTACTGCTGTTGCAAATATTTATCCAGCAGTTATTGAAGCATTTTATTCTCGTGTTCCACTTATAGTGTGTTCTGCTGATAGACCTGCTTATTTAGTGGGAAAAGGTGCCAATCAAACGATAAATCAAAAAGATTTTTATAAAAATCATGTAAGAGCTTTTTTAGATTGTGGTTTGCCAAAAGTAAATGAAAAATCGTTCTCAAATTTTTCTAATAAAATAATAAGCATTTTAAATATAAGCATCTCAAAAAATATTGGTCCAGTACATTTTAATTTTCCTTTTGAAAAACCATTTGAACCTGAAGATTATACTGATGAAGTTTCATCAAGTGTTTTGAATAAAATAAAGAAAATAAGTATTGTCGATATTAATTTTTATAAGCAAAAAGAATCTACATCTGTTCTTGTGGAAAAATTACTTCCTAAATTTTTATCTGCAAAAAAAGGATTAATAGTTGCAGGTCCCAGTTATGATTTACCCGATAATAGAAGTGCCATCTTAAATCTTGCAAAAGAATTAGCATATCCAGTATTTGCTGATGTAAATTCAGGATTACGACATAATAAATATGACAAACACAATGTCATTGATAATTATGATATTTTATTAAGAAAAAAGAAATTTGTCAAAAATTTCAAACCTGATCTTCTTCTTCATTTTGGAAGATTGCCCGTTAGTAAAGGTTTAGAAGATTATTATTCGAAATTTAAAGGTGAAATAATTTTTATAAATGAGTTTGGAGATGTATTTGATCCTACAGGAAAAGGTAGGCAATTAATAATTGCAAAAGTAGATCAATTTTGTAATGAGTTGACTTTTAAATTAAAAGGAATAAAATTTTTACCAAACAGACAGTGGTTAGATGAAATAAAGAATAAAGAAGAAGTTTCAAAAAATTCGGTTGAGAATATTTTACAATTTGATAATGTTGAAAATGAAATATTTTTAATTAAATTAATTACTGATTTACTTCCTTTAAGATGCCAGTTGATGTTATCAAATAGTTTACCTATTCGCGATTTTGATACATTCTCCGGTAAATCAAATAAAGATATAAGAATTTTTTGTAACAGAGGTGCAAGCGGAATTGATGGAATAATTTCTACTGCAATTGGAATTGCTTCCGATTCTGATTGTCCAACAATATCTGCAGAGTTTCCAAAAACGCTGGATGATCAAGGTTGGATGTA
>CAZQSR010000030.1:0-21450 GCA_964596145.1 uncultured Ignavibacteriaceae bacterium | reverse complement strand
GAAATTAATTTACTTAAATGGTATAGAAAAGGATTTCATGACGAATTATGGAATATTGAATCAAATCCTCCAATTGAAATGTTAAAAGCATATGAATTAGGTAAAAATCATGCTATTCTGGGAGATGATTGTAGGAGTTTTGATTACTTAACAGATAAAGAAATTCTTGAAGAAATTTTAATGTAGATTTAAAATGCGAGTATAGCATAGTGATTAGTGTTCCTGACTTCCAATCAGGAGACGAGGGTTTGAATCCCTCTACTCGCTCTGTGTTTATAGTGTTAGTGGTTAGCACGTCAGGTTGTGGTTCTGAAAGCACGAGTTCAAATCTCGTTAAACACCCTGGGTTCATCGTATAGTGGCTATTACGTCTGCCTTGCACGCAGAAAACCTGGTTTCGATTACCAGTGGATCCACAAATTTTAAAAATTAAATTATGACAAAAGAAGAATTAGAAAAAGGAATACAAAAAATTCATAAATGGACAGGATTTATAAATCAAGAATGCGAAAATTCATTCAATTATATTATGCCTGTATTTTTAACATTACAAGATTTGTTTTTTTTGTGGTGGCAGTATATTTGAAGATGAAGTTGAATTTTATACTTATGGATATGCTGGACATACAGTTGTTTGTTGTACTAAATTAGAAAAAGAAAAACTTGAAGATACAATTTTTAGAGCTTGTATTGAAGCAATAGATTTGTATGAATCAAATCCTGAAAACTTTATTTCTCGAAAATAGAGATATTAGGACCTGTAGCTCAGCGATAGAGCAATCGGCTGTAAGATAGCAGCATTATATAGTAATATATAATGAAAAATCTCGCTAAGTCGGTGAAAGTCCTTATGGGATAACGCCGAGCAAGTTATCAAAAAAAAATAATTAATTAAAAAAATGACTACAAAACAATTAGGAAATATTGGTGAAGCTAAAACATTAGCAAAATTTGTTGAACTTATGATTCCTGTTTATGTTCCATTTGGTGATAATGAAAAGTCTGATTTAATAGCCGAATTTAATGGTAGATTAAATCGTATTCAAGTCAAAACTTCTGAAAAATGAGAAGATGGTAAAATAGTTATTAATCTTGTAAGTTCTACTGCACATCGTAAAGCTGGAGTAAAACATAAGTACAATAAATCTGAAATAGATTATTTTGTAATTTATAATTTACAATCTGATAAATTACTTCTATTACCTATTGAAAAATTTTCTGAAAGAACTTCTTTAACTTTTAGAATACCTTATCAACCATCTAAAAATCAACATGAATCATTTAATTGAGAAGATTATTTATTTGAAAAGATAATATGTGTAGAGACTTTACACGAGACATCCTCATTAGAGGATGAAGACAAAGTCCAGACTACAACAGAGGAAACTCTGGCCTAAGTAACTAGGAGTAGTATGTAACCGATAGGTCGGTGGTTTGAATCCTCCCAGGTCCGCTAAAACAACACTATTAGTATATGATATTGTTTTATTTTATGATGCGTTGGACAAGCGGTTAAGTCGCAACACTTTCAATGTTGAAATCACGGGTTCGAATCCCGTACGCATTACTAAATTTTAAAATATGGAAAAAGAATTATATGATTGGTTAGAAGTTGAATTTTATAAAAGAAACATTAAAAAATATCATAAATATTTTAAATCTTGGATAGAAAATTTAACTATGGATCAAATACAAGGTCAAAAAGATCAAATGATTGGACAAATTACCCAATCAAAAATTAAACATTAGCTCCTATGGCGAAGTGGTCTAACGTTTCAGTCTGCAAAACTGACATCCTGTGTTCGAATCACAGTAGGAGCTCTAAAATTTTAAATTATGAAAAAAATATTTTTAGACATTGATGGTGTTATTGCAACATCTAAAGAACATTGGATGAATGCTGCAAAATTTCAAAAGAAAAACCAATGGGCAAAAGATTTACATGTTCCTTACCCATTCAATAAAAAATGTGTTGAGATTCTAAATGAAATTATTGAATCTACCGAAGCAGAAATTGTCTTGACTTCTGATTGGAAAAAATTTTGGACGCTTGAACAAATGGATATGATTTTTAAAGAAAATGGAATCATAAAACCTCCAATTGACCAAACAAAAATTGAATTTTATTATAGCTCAAATGATGTTAAAATTAGAGTAACTGAAATTGAGACATACTTAAATTTACATGGTATGATTACTTCTGACCACAATTTTCCTATTGGAAATTGGGTTATTCTTGATGATTTACCTTTAAATTGGTATTTATCAGAAGAAATTAAAACCAGATTTTTTCTGACTAGGGCGTCTGAAGGATTAAAACAATCAGGACTTAAAAACAAAATTATCGAAAAACTAAATGAAGAGCAGGAGTAATCTTGCTCTTTTTTATTGCAAATTATTCACTTTTAAATATTAAAAATTATGTTGACAACAAAAAATTTTGAAAACAAAGTAATTCTTGAGTACTACCGAGACAGTAAAGGAAATCCACAAGGTGTAGTTGTTGCTATTGGTCCAGGGATTCTTGGATGGTCTCTATGTAGTAAATTTGATGTATTTACTAAAGATCAGGCAAAAAATATTGCTCTTCATCGCGCTGTAAAAGCAAGGAGTTTATCTGATGTTCAAAAAATATATGAAACTACAGATGAATATGGGGATATTCTTGAATATACTAGTTCTGAAAGAGAAGAGTTTTATTTAACTGTTCCTGATAGCTTAATTCTAACTTGGAATAAGATTATGCAACGCTCTTACATT
This sequence comes from uncultured Ignavibacteriaceae bacterium, assembly GCA_964596145.1. Lineage (GTDB taxonomy): Bacteria > Bacteroidota > Ignavibacteria > Ignavibacteriales > Ignavibacteriaceae > CAZHVS01. Next base: position 18,690 of record CAZQSR010000030.1, on the reverse strand, counting down.
TACTATAAACATAAAGAGTAATGATAATTATAGAAGGCGAAGGTTTTAAAATGGAGCAAGTTAAATCTTCTCCATTTTTTGATCTTTATATTTTAACTGCTGTACATGAAGGTACTGAAAAAGAACGATTTGATTTAAAACTTGAAGGTCATGGTATGACTTTTGAAGGTTGTATGAAACGAATTGTTTCTTTTAGACTTTCACAAAAAGATATTATATGTTCTGTTTCTGAATATATCGATTTATATGAAAAAGAAACAGATGCAATATTAAAATTAATCAGATATGAAAATTCAGGAGAATGATTTTATAGTAGATCATAATGGAAATAGTTATGTTTTACATTTAAAAAAAACTAAAGGAGAATTAAAAGAAGATCCAGAATCTAATTTTAAAGTTGGAGGTTATCAAACAGAACTTAAAAATTCATTACGTTCTGCTTTACGATTCAGAAGAGGAAAAAAATACCCGTTTAAAGAATCAAAAGAAAAATTAAAATCATCTATTGATAGATATGTTTATTTAGAATCTCAATTTCAAAAAGAAATTACTAAACTTTATAAAAAAATTTTAACTTCTAAAAAAGATATATTAAATGGGGTATAATTTAGGAATAAAAGATGAAATTGTTATAATTGATTCTAAAACTTCTTTAGAATTCTATGAAATAAAAGAACTAGTAGAATCTTTAAATAAGTCATCTAATAAAAAGTATAAGTATGCAATATCTAATAATTCTTTGGGTTATTGGAAAGGATATGATTTAGAATTAAATAAATCTATTTATTGTGGTACTATGAGTCAAAAAACAAGTATAGAACAAATAAAAGAATATATAAATGGAAAAGAAATTTGAAGTTCCAGAACATTGTAAATCTTTTACAGTAATTACATTAGAAAATGGAGATTTTGAAATAGTTTATGAAATAGAACACAGAAGAAGAGTTTTAGGTAGTTATTATTTTATAAATAGTGAATGTGAGATTGATATTGAATGTGATAGTGAGGATTTAGTCGATGATGATAGATTTGAATTAGGAAATTATTTCATAACAGAAGAATTAGCCAAAGAAGCTCTAGTATATATTAAAAATGCATTTAATGAATTTTGGAAAACTAAAAATAGCAGCAATTAGTGATCTGCATGGTTATCTACCTGAAATGACTGAATCTGCAGATATTCTTATCATTGCAGGAGATATAAGTCCATTACAAATTCAATTTAACAAACCAAAAATGAAGACTTGGATTGAAACTGAGTTTGCATATTGGATAAAATCTTTACCTGTTGATAGAGTGTATCTTATTGCTGGTAATCATGATAGTTATTTTGAATCCATTTCTAGATCAAATATTTTAGCAATGCAACAAACTTGTCAAAAACTTACTTATCTTAAAAATGAAGCTACTCATTACATAGACAAAAATGGACAACTCTGGAGCATTTTTGGAACTCCTTATTGTCATATATTTGGTAATTGGCCTTTTATGAGGAGTGAGGAATATATGGTAGAAAAATTCAAAAAAATTCCTGATGAAGTAGATATAATTATTTCTCATGATCCGCCTTTTGCAGCTGGTGACGTAGATGTAATTTTAGAAGCTCCACAACATCGTTCACAAAGAATATTTCAACATTTAGGAAATGAACCTTTGAGAGCTAGAATTGAGAATGTTAATTATAAACTTTTGGTTTGTGGTCATATTCATGGAGGAGATCATGATTTACATGAAACTTGGAAAACAGTTAATGTTAGTTACTTAGATGAATTTTATGAACCAAATTATCCAATATTTTATACAGAAATTGAAAAATAATGGTTAAAATTTATACAGATGGTGCATATGCACCTACACGAAATAAAGGAGGATGGGCTTTTGTTGTTATAAAAGATAATAAAAAAATTCATTCCTCCTTTTTTGGTGAAAAAAATACAACAAACAACCGAATGGAAATTCAGGCTGTTATTGAAGCAATAATTTGGGCCAAAGAAAACAAATTAACCAAAATTGAGATTTTTACTGATTCAATGTATGTTATAGGTACAATGTCTAAGAATTGGAAAAGAAATAAAAATCACGATTTATGGGAAATACTAGATGAATTAGTTCTTAATATGACCATATCATGGAATCATGTTAAAGGACATGAAGGAGATAGATATAATGAATTATGTGATGCATTAGCAGTAGAAGCAAGTAAATAGTATGAATATAACAAGGACAGTGGTAGAAGAAAAACCGGGAAATATTGCCATAATGGATGTTTTCTCAAAGTTAATACAAGAAAGAATAATTTTTATTGATTCTAATATTGATTCAGAATTAGCAAATGGAGTAATTGCTCAAATGCTATATCTGGATTCTTTAAATCATGACCCAATTTCTTTATATATAAATTCTCCAGGAGGATCAGTATATGATGGACTTGCAATTTATGATGTAGCTAATTTATTAAAATCTCCAATTAATACAGTATGTGTTGGAATAGCTGCATCAATGGCTTGTATATTAATGTTAATTGGTAAAGAAAGAAGTATGACAAAACATGCTCGTATGATGATGCATCAACCATCTGGAGGAGTTATTGGAAATGTCAAAGAAATTGAAATTACATATCAAGAAATTGAAAAACTAAAGAAAGAATTATATTCAATTGTTGAAGAAAAATCAGAAATTGTAAATACTGAAGAATTATTCAAATGGGATGTATGGTATACTGCAGAAGAATCATTGGAAAAGGGATTAATTACTAAAATTCTTTAGTATGAAGGAATTAATTAGATCAATGCAAGAAGAAATTCAATCAAAAATTGAATATTTAAATAATGGAGGATGCGCTACATTTGCATATTTTTTAAGTAAAAATTTGACAAAATTAAATATTCCTCACCAAATAACTCTTTGTGATTATTATGAAAATAATATAGATTCTGGATTTAATGGAGATTATGAAGTATTGCATGTTCTAGTTTATATTCCAGGAATAGGGCATATTGATGGTTATTATACCTATACAGTATATGAAATAGTTGATAATTATAGTTCGATTAAAACCGATTTTTTTAATTTAACTGATTTAGAAGATTATGCTTTTTTAGGTAGTTGGAATGATATATATGATACAGACCAAAATGAACTTCTTGAATCAATAATCAATGAATATATAAATGAGGAAAAAATTACAAGAGTTAATTTATTACAACAAGAATACGAAAGAATCTGCACTAGTAGGAAAAATATTCTTATATGAAGTTAGTGTTAACTTGTATCATAAAAATTACTATTCACAAATAAAAAAAGAATGGTATTCTTCACTAATTCCAATTAAGTATATTCCTTCAGTTTTTGTAAACAGAAATATCGAAATAACTTGTGAATTACATGCTGCCCCAATAGATTGGTTGATTGAAAACAATTTTAAAGTTTGGGTAAAACCAGAGAAAAAGAAAAGAAATACATGCAAGAATGTATCCGAGAAGTAAAATTGTTAGCAGTTAGAGATGGAACATATACGACATATGTTTTTCAAACACTAGATACTAAAGAATATATAATGTGCACACGATTACCTAATTGGAAAGTACCAGAGATTGCTATTGGAGATGAAGGATTCTTACAATATCAGGTCGTAAATGCAGGAGAAGAATATTTTAGTGTTTCAGAACAAAAAAACGTTAAATATAATTATTCCAATATATACTTCAACAATTTTATATTAAAAACAGAAAATATAAATAACGATAAAATAATTTTTTAAGATATGAATACACTTTTAGGAGAGAGATTAGAAACAGCTTTGGGAAAGAAACTAGAAGTTGAAACTTATGTGTGGAAAGGTAATAAAACAATAGATGAAAATGGAAAATACAAACAATCTGAAAAAAGATTGATTGATATGTCCGAAACAGAATTAAGAACAGCATATCAACATTGTAAAACAATGTTATTTAATTCGGATATTAAAAATCCCGGTAGATATTCTGTACTAAAATTAATTTCTAATCAAAAAGATAAATGTGGTGCTGAATTATTTTTAAGACATGTTGAAATTAATAATAATTTAACTAGATTTAAGCTTTTAGAAGCAATTAATGAATTTTTAGATAAGAACAGAGAAGCTTTAAAAGGAACAAATCCATTAATTGGATCTATTTTTTCTAAAGTACCAGATAATTTTGAAAATATTTCTTTAGACTTAATCATAGACGGATGTTTAGATAGACTGGGAGTATTTAATAAAAAACATATTACTAGAGGTTTTATTCTAAGACAAGGCCTTTGGTTTACTTCTGCAGAAGCTAAGGATTTGATAGAATATAATTCAAATAATGAACAAATAGATCGTCTTTTAGTTGTTAGAGAAAGACTAAATTTAAAAGATGTTGAAAAATTATATATAAGTCCCTCAGGTTTAAATTTTGCTCAAATGAGGGCAATGATAAGTTTAAAACCTAATAAAAAATATAGTGATTTAACTACATTACAATTAGAAACTTTAAGAAATAGAATATTATTTAATTTAGAGGAAGATGTTAAAAAACATATTGTTTCTTGGGAAACAAGGATGGATCAGATTGAAAAAGTAGCTGAACATTTAAAATTTAAATTATAATGAATTCTTATAAAATTTATGCTGGAAATCCTCTAGAATTTCAGCATATAAAATATAATTGCACTCTTGAAGAAGCTTTGGAAGAGGCCAAAAATTTAGCGATTGATTTGTTTGAAAGTAGTGAAGATTTCCCTGAAGTTTGGGATGATTGTATATTTGCTGCAGAATCTATACTAGATTTAGAACTAGATTTAGAAGAAAATGATAAATTTTATGATACTTTGTTGTTTACAGCTGCAGATCAAATATATCTTGATATACTAGATGACTTTTTAAATTATGATGTACAAATAAATGAAGAATGATTTATTTAGTAACAAATAAAGTAAATTTATTTAATAATCCACTATTAAATATAATTTCCCTTGAAGAATCTTTAAAATTATTTGATAATATCGAAGAAATTGGACTAGATACTGAAACTGAGGGACTTGATTGTTATACTAAAAAATTATTACTTCTTCAACTTGGTACTATTGATTTTCAAGTAGCCTACGATATTAGTAGTTATAATGGAATAATTCCTAAAAAATTAAAACAATTTTTACAACAAAGTAAAGCTCTTTTTGTTCTTCAAAATGCAAAATTTGATTTAAAATTTCTCTTTCATCAAGGGATAGTTTTAACTAAAGTATACGACACAATGTTAGCAGAAACTATAATCACTAATGGATTACAGTATGATGGCAGAGACTTAAAAAGTCTTGTAGAAAAATATTGTGGAGACACACTTGATAAATCTGTAAGAGGTACTATATCAACTGTAGGAGTTACAGAAGCAGTTATCTTTTATGGAGTAAAGGATACAAAATATCTTTCACTCATAAAACAAAAACAATTAGCTTTTGCTAAACCTTTGGGATTAAATAAAGCTATTGATTTAGATAATTCTTTTGTTATTGTTTTAGCCTATACTGAATATTGTGGTATAAAATTAGATTTTGAGAAATGGAAAGCCAGAACTAACAAAAATACTGAAGATTTACTATTTTTAAAAAAACAACTTGAAACTAAATTATGGGAGGATGAGAAGTTTAAATACTTTTCTGGAATGAAAGATTTGTTTACTGGAGAGCAAGAATGTATTTTAAATTGGAATTCTCCAAAACAAGTTATCGCTTTATTTAAAGAGTATGGAATAAATGTCACAGTCAAAAAGAAAGGAGAATCTATTGAAACTATTGATGCTAGTGTTCTAGAGCCACAAATTCATAAGTTTGAAATTTTAAAACCTTATTTAAGTTATAAGGAAAAACAAAAGGAAATTTCTACTTATGGACTAAATTGGAAAACTTATATTAATCCTGTTACTGGTAGAATTCATACTACTTTTCAACAATTAATGAATACTGGTAGATTAAGTAGTGGCAGTAAAAGAGATGGAACTCCTAATTTACAAAATATTCCCTCATCTCATGATGTAAGATCTTGTTTTATTCCTGAGAAAGATTGTTTTATGATAGATGCTGATTATAGTGGTCAAGAAACAATTATTTTAGCTAATAAAAGTCAAGAACCAAATCTTCTAAAGTTCTATGAAAAAGGATTTAATGATATGCATTCATTTGTTGCATTTTTAATGTATCCTGAAATTAGAACTTGCTCCATAGAGGAAATTACTAAAGAAGCACTAGCTTATGTAAAAAAACATCATTCAGATAAAAGACAAATTGCTAAATCTGCTGGGTTTGCAATTGCCTACGGTGGAAATGGAGCTACAATTGCTAAAAATTGCAATATATCAAAAAAAGATGGAGAATTTGTATATAATTCTTATTTTGAAGCATTTCCTAAAATGAAGGAATATTTTGATTTAGTATTTAGAAGAGCATCTTATTTTGGATATATAGAATATAGCCCAGTAACTAGAAGAAAATACTTTTTTAATTTAGAAACTAATGCGTATTTTGCTCTAAAAGATGTAATAAATGATAAGTACTTTTGGCAAACACATCCAAATCCTAGAAAGGCAGAAAAAGATTTTTCTGCAGCAGAAAGTGAAATTAAAAGATTAGCTCAAAATTACCCAATTCAAGGTGAATCTAGTGATGTTACAAAATATGCGGCAGTCTTATTTTTTAGAGAAATTCTAAGAAGGGGTTGGTGGATGGAAGTAAAAATTGTCAATCAAGTTCATGATGAACTTCTAATTGAATGTCCTAAAAATATTGTAGAAGAAGTTAAAGAAGTGCTTGTATATTGTATGGAAGAAGCGGGGAAACCATTTTGTAAAACAGTTCCATTAAAAGCTGAAGCAATACATGGCGATTATTGGGTACATTAAAAATAAAAAAATGAAAACAATACGATACGGAACATTTGAAACAAATAGTTCAAGTACTCACTCACTTCTAATTTTGAGTGATGAAGAACAAAGATTACTTGAAAACGAAGAATTATACATAACTTCTTCATATAATTATAATTTAATCTCAAAAACTGAATATATTGAGATTATGATTGATAAAATGAAAAAATTTAAAAAATATGATGAAAATTTAACTTGCGAAGAAAATTTAAATCAATTTATTAAATCTGATTTTTATTATGATAATCGATGGGAATTTCCCTGCACTCTTGATGAATTGATTGAATTAGAAACTGATACTTTATCTCATGATACAGAAACATACACTTCAAAATCAGGTGATAAAATTGTAATACACGCATTTTATGGCTACGACAATTAGAAAAGGAGTTTTTGAAACTAATAGTTCATCAACTCATAGTATTTCAATTGAAGAAATTATTATAAATGATGATCATATTTTAAAAGATGGAGTCTTAGATCTTGAAGCACTTTGGTCACATTCTATTAAAAGTGATACTGGTTGGAACACATCGACACTTATTGTATGTGATACATTTGAAAAAAAATTAGCATTGGCATTTTGTTTAATTAGTGAGGAATCTGATCAATATGAGATGTTAATGAACATGTTTAATATCAAAGAAGTTCGTAATCATGAGAAATATTCTATTGGAGATGAAGACAATGATTTTGATAGAGTTTTTAAAGCAATAAAAAAAGATAATTTAAAAATTACATATTTTTATGAATACAATTAGAAAAGGTGTATTTGAAACAAACTCAAGCTCAACTCACAGTATCAGTCTTGAACAAGGCGATGAATGGGATACCATTGAAGCTGATGATGATGGAATAATTAGAATTTATACAAGAGATTTTGGTTGGGAATGGCAAAAATATAGTGATGCCAGAACAAAAGCTGAATATTGTTATACTGATTATGTAGATGAAGATCTTCTTCGAGAAGTTATTCAAGAATTTACAGGATGTGAAGTAGAGTTCTATGATGATGATGAATGTTATGGTATAGATCATCAAAGTTATGGAACTGTTAGTAATAAATTAAAAACAAAAGAAGAATTAACTACTTTTATTTTTAATAAAGCAAGTTTGTTACTTACTGGAAATGATAATTAAAAAAATTAAATAAATCGTGAATTTACTAAGCAAATATAAAAACGGAAACATTACAGTGACTCTTTTAAGTGATGGTACAAAAATTCAAGAATGGTCTGATGATGAAGCTCCAAATCCTATATTTCCAGTATCTTGTGATGTAAAAATTACAGACTGGTGTGATGCTGGTTGTAAATTTTGTCACGAACAATCAACAACTAAAGGAATTCATGGTGATTTGTCAGATTTACTCAAAGTTCTCAAACCTCTACCAGGAGGTACAGAATTAGCATTGGGAGGTGGCAATCCACTTGATCATCCTCAACTTCTTCCATTTTTGGAAGTATTAAAAATGAGAAAAATTATTCCAAATTTAACTGTTAATTACAAACATCTCAAACAAGAGAAGTATATGCAACAAGTTAATCATTTGTTAGAAAATACTTTAATCTATGGATTAGGAGTATCAATTCCTGATGATTACGATGAAGAAGTGATGAATCAATTAATCAATAAATCAAATGTTGTGTATCATGTGATTGCTGGAGTAAATGATTTAGGAGTTTTGGATAAAATAAAAACTCATTCATCAATTCGCAAGTGTTTAATTTTAGGATATAAAACATTCGGAAGAGGTGAAAAATATTACAGTCCAGAAGTACAAGAATCAATTAATCGTTGGAAAGAACATTTGGGATATCATATTAGAAAAATGCATTTATCATTTGATAATTTAGCAATTACTCAATTGGAAGTAAAAAATCATTTATCTGATGAAGAATGGAGGAAGTTTTTCATGGGAGATGATGGACAATTCACAATGTATTTAGATTCAGTAAAACAAGAGTTTGGATTATCAAGTACTAGTAAAACAAGATACAAAATTGCAGCTTCTATTGATAGATGTTTTGCAGTAGTTAAAGAAGAACGAATTGCAAAAATTAACAATATTTAACATATTTGGGGAAAATATCTGCAAAGTTTTTTGTAACTTTGTAGGTATTTTCTAAAATCAAAAAGTAAACTATAATTCAACTTATGGAAAACAAATCACCACCCTTAACTAGAGACCAACGTCAACAATTAGGAGTATCTAAATGGATAAAATCAGGTTGTAGGTCAACCTTAATGTGGTCTACAGGAAGCGGTAAAACACGTGCAGCAATCCTTGCTATTAAAGCTTTCTTATCCAAAAACCAGAATAAAAAAATTATCGTAATTGTACCAACAGAAAATCTTAAAGTACAATGGATGCAAGAATTAAATAAATTTGGTTTATTTTATGAAGTATCAGTTGAAGTTATTAATTCTGCTGTTAAAAAAGATGATCAGATTGATTTAGTTATACTTGATGAATGCCATCGGTACGGATCAGATACGTTTTATGCTATATTTTCTAAAAGAACTCCAAAGTTAGTTCTTGGATTATCAGCTACATTCAATCGTTTAGACGGAAGACATAAATTACTTGAAAAATATTGCCCAGTGTGTGATGTACTTTCTGTAAAAGAAGCACTTGACAATGGATGGCTTTCTCCTTATAGAGAATATAAAGTACTTATTGATCCTCCAAACATTGAAGAATATCGAGAAGCTAATCAGCAATTTATTGAGTCATTTAGTATTTTCGAATTTGATTTTAATTTGGCTATGAAATGTCTTACTAATATTATATATCGAAGATCTTATGCTAAAAAAATTGGTATATCAGCTAAAGATATAGATGCAATAACATTTACATGGAATCGAACATTAAAAGCTCGTAAAGCATTTGTAATGGAGCATCCTATAAAATTAAAAATTACAAGAAAAATTTTAGCTAATCGTCCAAATTCTAAAGCAATTACATTTTCTGCTACTAAAAAACAAGCAGAAAAGATTGGTGGAGGATATGTAGTACATTCTGGAAAAACTAAAAAGAAAAATCAAATTACAATTTCTGAATTTTCAAAATTAAAAACAGGAGTGATACATACAGCTAAAAGTTTAGATGAAGGAGCAGATGTTCCAGGTTTAAATTTAGCTATTATATTAAGTAATACCTCTTCTCAAACACAAAAAACTCAAAGAGTCGGTCGAGTTATAAGAAAAGAAGAAGGAAAGATTGCAGAGATATTTACCTTGGTGATCAAGGGCACAATGGAAGAAAATTGGTACTCAACATCTAATGTAGGAAAAGAATACATTGAGATTACTGAAAGAGAACTTGACGATATATTGAATGGTGAAAAATCCAATAATTTAGTGCAAGAAGGTAAAGAAACTGATTTACTATTTAGATTATAAAAAATGATTACAGAAAAAATGCTTGAATTAATACTTCTACGCAGAACATTAAAAGAAAATTATATAGAATCGCCTGTACGTAGAGTAATGCAAGACAGATACAAAGTTTTACTAGATGAATTTATTAAACAATACGAATTACCAATACCTCAAATTAACAATCCCCTACAGGATAACTAAAAACTGATAAAGTGATTTGAAATAACACATGATTAATGCGTCATTTTGAATTATTTTTTAACGAGGAAATTGATATATACTTAAACAGTGGACTTACTCCAACAGAATTATTTATTGTTCGATTGTTATTTTTAGCAATTGATGATAAACCTGAATTTCTTGTGAGATACTTGAGAGGAATAAACAATGGAAAAGAATTACTGAAAGGTGTACTTCAATCCTTACAACAAAAGAAAGTTATAAATTCAACATTTGTAATTCCTAAAGAAGGAGAGACTCTTAATTTTAAAAACATACCATTTAATAAAAATTTTTTGAAAATGTATGTTAGAGAGTCAAACGAAATAGGAAAAGAGTTTTTTGGCGCATACCCGTCGTTTATTAATATCAACGGTAAGCTTGTCAGTATTAAAAACTTCACAAAAGCTGGATTATATAGTTTTGAAGAGTTCTGCGTATATTACGCAAAACAAATAAAATTTGCAAATGTAACACATGAGCGGATTATGGAGGCTGTAGAATTTGCTAAAGAGCAAAATATTATTCATTACTCCATTATAGAATTTCTAGCCTCGCGTAAATGGGAGGAGATTGAATATATACGAGATAGTGGAAATGTAAATGGTTATAGTAATTCAGAATTGCTATAATGAGTTCTAAACAATTTCTACATGCAGTCAAAAGAGGTAAGAAAGGTCAAAACATTGGAGTTTCTACAGGAATACCTAAACTTGATTCAGTTATTTATGGAACACAGAAAAAATGTTTAATTACAGTCGGAGCTGATACAGGAAGTGGTAAAACTTCATTTACATTGGCAACTTTTGTATATAACTTGTTAATAAATAAAGGAGATAAAGATGTATCATTTCTCTTTTACAGTTTTGAGATGTCTAAAGAAGCACTTTATGCAAAATTGATGGCATTATATCTTTGGGATAAATATCAAGTTATTGTTCCATATAAAAAAATCCTATCGCTTCAAGAAGTACTTGATGATGAAACTTATGAACTAATTCAATCTACAACTGAGTTTTTAGAACTACTAGACAATGCCCTTACAATTTATGATAAAGCACTTAGTCCTGCTGCAATTTATGCAACAATGAAAGGATGGCTTTCTGAATTTGGGGAATTTATGGCAGTGTCTGAACACACTGAAGACTATATACCGAAAGATGGTCGATATAAAGTTGTTTTATGGGATCATGTCGGACTTATTGGTGGACAAGGCTCAAAGAAAGAAAGAATTGATACTGTAGTTGATTATGCAATCTATTTTAGAAATAAATGTGACATTACAGGCATTTTTGTCCAACAATTAAATCGCAATTCAAAATCAATGGACAGAAAGCTGAATGGTTATGAATTGGTGAGTATAGATGATTTTAAAGATACTTCTAGTACTACAGATGCTTCTGAAGTTGTTTTAGCTCTATTTTTTCCATATAGAGAAAAAATTGCTCGCTGTGAAGGCTATCCTATTCAAAATGTTTTAAAAAAGAAATTTAGACTACTTGAAATTTTAAAGAATAGGTATGGAGATGCTGATGTAAATATAGGATTAATGTTTTATGGAGAAGTGGGATTATTTAAAGAACTCTCTAAACCTGAAGAAATAGGTGATTATGAACCTTACTTACAGTTAGATTACCATCTAACACATACAGATGATGAAAAAGAAGAAGATGAAGAAAATGAAAATGTTTTTAAATTTTAAAAAATGGCTGATTTAATTGGTATCGCAGGCCACTCTGGTAGTGGAAAAACAACTTCTATAAAAGATTTAAACCCAAAAGAAACTTTTATTGTCAGTATTACTGGTAAACCTCTACCCTTCAGAGGATTTAGAAAAAATTATATTAAATTAAAAAAAGAAGGGGAAAATTATGTTGGTAATTTTTATGTATCCAAAAACTCTGAAGATATAACTAAAATTTTCAAATTAGTTAGTTTAAAAATGCCACACATAAAACAAATTATTGTTGATGATGCAAATTATCTGATGAGCTTCGAGGTTATGGAGCGAGCTGATGAAAAAGGTTGGGATAAAAGTACACAAATTGCTAAACATTATTATGAGATGTTAAATGCAGCTCTAGGATTAAGAGACGATTTAAAAGTAATTATACTTTCACATATTGAGAATCTTGGAGATACATTAAATCCCCAGTGGAAATTAAAAACTGCTGGTAAAGAAATTTGCCTGTATTGCCTCTAATTCGGTGAACCCTCAGCATATAAAGATGGTGGGAATACCGAGCCAAGCATCTAATCTATAATAAGGATTAGAGGGCGTGTGTAACGACTATCCACGAATCGGTGGAGTAAGGGAATTTTTTAACCAAAAATTCTTTGAAATGGGGCTGTTTATTATATTTTTTTAGAAAATGCATTTTTTTATATTTTACCTGATGTTTTTTATTATCTTTGTGTATTACAAATTTAATAATTAAAATATGAAAGAAGTTAGAATTTATGCATTATTTAGTACCGAATATCCTGAAAGTATCAGATATGTCGGGAAAACCAAACAAACAATTAAAAGAAGAAGAGATTTTCATGTAAATGCTGCAAAAAGAGGAGATAAAGGCTGGAATTATAATTGAATTAGGGAAGTTTTAAGTAGAGGTTTTGAGGTACAATTTATTGAACTTGAAGTTGTAAATTGTGAAACAGGACTAGAATGGGTAGATCGTGAAATTTATTGGATTTCAGAAATGAAAAATAAAGGTCATAAATTAACCAATACTACAGAAGGCGGAGATGGTTCATTAGGTTGTAAACAACCACCAGAATTAGTTGAAAAAAGAGCAGCAAAAATAAGAGGAGTAGCGAGACCACAAGAAGTAAGAGATAAAATAAGTGAGAGTCATAAAGGTAAGAAAAAAACAGAGGAGCATTGTAAAAATATCAGTAAAAAAATAACTGAAATACAAGGTAAGCCTGTTTTACAATATGATTTAGAAGGAAATTTTATCAAAGAATGGGAAAGTGGTGCAGCTGCTGCTAAATTTTATAATGTTGATAGAACGTCTTTATATAGATGTTGTCAAGGAAAATTTAAAAAATCTGCAGGATTTGTTTGGAAATATAAACAGGATGTAATAAATGAAGATATAGTCTAGACTATACGGAAACGTATAGGTGTGATGTGGTAATTGGTAATTACTAAAAAGTAGTCACACAAAATCGAAAATGTTGGACACTCAATTAAATGTTGATGGTTTGTTTACTTATTTATTTTACACTACGATTTTAACATCTGATGAAGGAACACCTCTATATAAATTTAGAACTAATACCATAGATGGCAATGATACATGTAAAACACCTATGGAATGTTTTGAAAATTTATATATAGATAATAATTTACAACTAGTAATTGATACAATTGATAAATATAACGAAGAATAATGATTAAACAAATAAGTGTAACTTTTGAATTTAACCCAGATACTGAAACGGTAAGTAATCTGAAGTGTACCGTTGATGGTATAGAAAAAAAGAAGACAAGAAAGAAATCAGAAGTAGTAGAAGAACTTGCAAGTGAGGCTCTTGCTACTCTTGATGAAAAGAAATTGTCATTTAACAATAAAGCAATTGCTGATATGGAGATTGAACCTGGAAATAGATTGGATATTGTTTGGGAATCTAATAAAAAAACTAAAACAATGACTCCGACTATTGTTGTGTCTGATGAAGATGGAACAGGAAATAAATTGACCAAAAGTGGAACAATTGCTTTTAAAGGAAAACAAAATGCAGTACTTGCAGATTTAGGTACAGAATTCAGAATTGAAGCATATAAAGAAGGAATTTTCAAAATGGTTCCTACTAAAGCATCTATTGTATCAGTAGCAACTATTGAAGAAGCTATTGAAGATGCAGGTGAAATAAATGCAGATTTAATTACTGATGAAGAAGATACATTAGAAATAGATAACATATTTTCACTTTAAAAATTAAAAATATAATATGAGTTTTTCTTTTGGACAGACCGCGGGAGCTTCACAAAGTACCGCAAAACCTCGCTTAGAAGGTAATAATATCTATGATGTGGTATTCGATGGATGTGAAGTAGAAGATATTCAGGGTGTAAAAGACCCTAGTCAATTATATAAAGTGTTAAAATTAAAATTCTCAAATGAGGATGGAACATATGAACACGCAATTTTTGAACCAAAACAAGCTGATTTTGAACGTACAATTTCAGAAGTTATGGTTAAAGGAGTAAAACAAAATATTCCTCAACCTTCAGGAGTAGAATCAATGATGTTATTATTCAAACATGCTATTGATGCTATAAATCCTGCTATTGCAGCAGCAATTGATAAAGGTGAGAAGAATTTAGGAGCAAAAGATTGGAATGATTTACGTAAACTTGTAGCAAAAATTCTTGATGCAGGTAAAGGTGTATCAACTAAAATTAAATTAGTTAAAAAGAAAAATGGAGAAGCAACATTCCCAGGATTTTTTGCTGCTGTTAACAAAGAAAATAAAGCATACATTCGCAATAATTTTATTGGTACTAAAGTAGCATTCACTAGTTATGAAATAGATCGTATTCGTAAAGAAGCTACTGCCACACCAACAAAAGCTGAATCTTATGATATGAATGTTGTAACTGCTGCTCCAGCAGATACTTCAGGATTGGATTTAGAATTTGATGTAGACTTAGGCAATTTTTAATTAGTTAATCTTTGGAAATGTACAGTTTAGAAGTAACTCCAAAGATAACAAAAGAATTATTGCTTAGTAAATACTCCCAGGAGCACTTTTTTGAGTACTACCTGGGAGTACCTGTTAAAAAAGGATTATTCTGCAGTCCTTCTATCATCAGATCAGACAAAAAGCCCACTTGTGCATTTTATAAAAACAAAAAAGGAATCCTTAAATATAAAGATTTTGCAGGACCTACATTTGATTTTGTTGAATGTGTGATGTATATTTTTTCTTGTAGCTATTATAAAGCACTTCGTATTATTGCAAATGATTTTGGGTTTATAAAAGATGAAAAAATTCCTATCAATCCTCCTAAAATTGAAAAATTTACAGGAAATGTTATTGAGATAACAAATGGTGCAAATATACAAGTTGAAATTCAGGATTTTACTGAAAAAGAACTTTTATGGTGGAAAGGATTTGGAATTAGTCTTAAAACTCTTCAAAAATTCAAAGTTTATTCTATAAAAAATCTATTTTTAAATGGAAATTACTTCACGAGTTCTACCGAAACAAGTCCAATTTTTGGATATTATGGAGGAGTAAATAAAGAAGAATTAGAATACTGGAGAATTTATATGCCTACCAAAAGAAATTATAGATTTATGAGTAATTGGTCATCAATTATGATTCAAGGAGTAAAACAACTTCCAAAAATCAGTGACCATTTAATTATAACAAAATCTATGAAAGATTTAATGACTTTATATGAATATGGATTGATTGCTATATCTCCTAACAGTGAAAATACAATGATGACTGAACACCAAATTGAAAAAATGTTTTTAAAGTATAAAAAAATTGTTATGTTATACGATAATGATTTGCCTGGTGTAAAAAATGCAAATAAATATCATAAAAAATATGGAATTACTTGTGTTTTTATAAAAAGGAAGTATGCAAAAGATATATCTGATTTACATAAGAAAATTAGTCAAACTCAATTTTGGTTAGTTATAGAAGAGCTTCAACAGATACTAAAAGATGAAAATTTAACAAACACAAAACATTTTTACATATTTCATGGCAAAAAAGAAAATTAAAGAAGATACTTGAGAAGAAGTAGAAGAAAAGCCCAAGAAAAAACGTTCAGGCTCATATTCTAAAAATAAGGGATCTGCTTATGAAAGGCAACTAGTAAATGAGCTCAAGGAACTCACAGGTAATGAAAATCTTTGCACATCCAGAAGTGAATCTAAAAAATTAGATGACATGAAAATTGATATAGCTGATCCAGATGGTATATTGCCTTGTTATTTTCAAGCAAAAAAGGTTCAAACAACTCCTTCAGTTAAAAAAATTAATGCAGAAGTAGGAAAAACTGATAAACCTCTCTGTATCATGTGGAATATTCAAGAAAAGAAAGAAGGTAATGTTAATATAACATCTGCTGGAGAATATGCCATAATACCTAAGCAATTTTTCTATGAATTACTAGAAAATTATTATAAAAAAGATAATTAAATAAAATAAATATGAATATTTACATTGACATTGACGATTGTATCTTTTTTTGGCATGAAGCATATGCTAAAAGATTTAATGTTCCAGTACCAAAAAGATGGGGAACTTCACAAAAAATTAAAAATCACTTAAAGATTTTAACTACAGAAAAGAATTTTTGGTTAAATTTACCAGTAAAAAATGTGCCTGACTTTACCCCTAAAGGATATGTTAGTGCTAGAGGAATTCCTAAATCATGGACTGTTGAATCATTAAAAAAGAACAATATACCAGGTCGAAGTAATGTTCATCAAGTATATTGGGGAGAAAGTAAAATAGACAAATTAAAAAAATTGAATTGTCATATATTTATAGATGATAAGTATCAAACATTCAAAGAGTGCAATGCTGCTGGTGTATTTTGTTTATTAATGGACGCTCCACATAATAGACATATTAAAACTCCCTATAGAATATACACTTTAAATATAGAAAATATAATGCATTTATGGCGAAAATTGAAATAATTTCCGAAAGTATGCAATTTTTGAAAATGTCTGATGAGGAATACTTTAGTGCAAAGTATAAATCATATGTTTCAAATTCTAAAATTGGAATGCTCAATCCTCAAGAAGGTGGAAGTTTAGAAAAATTCAAAGAAGGTTTTAAATCTGAATATTCTGCATCATTTGAATTAGGTTCTGCAGTACATGCTATGATATTGCAACCAGAACTTTATGAAATCTCAGAAATCAGAAAACCTAGTGGTAAACTTGGAGTTTTTGTTGAAAAAGTGTTTGAACTTCGTAAACAAGGGTATCCAATTTATGGAGCAATTGAAGAAGCTTCTATACAAGCAGATTACTATTCTGGGAAATTAAAAGACAAGAGATTAAAAACAGCTATTAAGTCAGGACTTCCATTTTATTTAAATCGATTAAAGGTTAAAGAATCAATTGATAAAACAACAATATTTTTATCTGAAGCTATGAGCAATCAATTTGAAAGTTGTTTAAATGGATTGCTTACTAATCAATCAGCAATGAAGATACTTAGACCTGAAGGATTACTTGAAGATCCTGTAGTATTCAATGAATATGCAATTTTGTGTGAATTAAAAGTTACTCTTGATACCGGTGAAGAAGTTATTATTGGATTTAAAGGAAAACTTGATAATGTAACAATAGATTATGAACAAAATCAAGTCAATTTGAATGATTTAAAAACTTCAGGAAAACCTGTAAAATATTTTATGGGAAATCATGTATTAATTGGGGAAGATAGAGTGTGGTATGATGGATCGTTCCAAAAATATCATTATTATCGACAAATGGGAGTATATCTTTTTTTACTTCAAGCAGTGATAAAACAAAAATTTGAACAAAATTTTAAATTTGGAGCGAATATGGTAGTTGTTGAAACAATTCCAAATTTCCAAAGTAAAGTTTATCCTGTTAGTAATAAATTAATAAAAGCTGGATTAGATGAATTTAAACGACTACTTATAATTTTAGCAGAATGGAAACTTCAAGGGTTGATAGACTAAGTTTAGAAATAAATAATTTAGAATATAAAGAAAAATCTTTATTATTTAAAAAAGTATATGGTATTAGTAATTTTGGTGACGATCTTAATAACACTTTAATACTATTTTCACTAGTTGCTTTAGTCACTGAAAAAATGAGAGATAAAGATCCAGAAATATCCCCACTAAAAATATTAATGCAAATTACTAAAACTTATGATAAAACTACTACAGTTTATCAAATGTTAGAAAATGTATCTATTTTAGTAGAAGATTTTACCTATCCTGGAATTAAGTTAGATCCTTGTGGATTAAAAAATTCACAAGAAATTATTAATAAAATCAAAAACATATTAAATCAATGGCTCCCTTTTTAAATAAAATTACTATACCAGAAGGTGAATTTCCAACTTTTCTAGAAATATTTACTGAAGATGCTGAAAGTTCTGCAGATATTGTAGAAAAAGATTCAAAAGAATCTATTTGGAT
>CAZQSR010000029.1:5350-22474 GCA_964596145.1 uncultured Ignavibacteriaceae bacterium | reverse complement strand
AAATAGTCTTTTAGCTTTTTTTTCCCACTCGGGCATCAACCTGGGATTAACTTCTACAAGGGGAAAACCATAGAGCTGGTTTGTTCTTGCCTGACCACTAAGTAATTCAAACAGGTCAGGAACAATTTTAACAGCAACATTTTTATCTTCACATTTATTGATAATAGAAAGCAACAATTCATCATGATGTTTGTCGAATGCAACTATTACTTCCTTTATATTTTTTTCATCAATATATTTTTCTATCTCTTCAACCTTTCCAATAACATCAATACCTAAAAATGATTTACCGATATTTTCGGGATTAGTTGCAAGATACCCAACAACATCAAGTCCAAGTGCTCTGTGAGAGTCTATTTGTTTATGTACTTCATTTGAATCTTTATTAAATCCAACCATAAGTGCATTACGTCTTCCAATTCCTTTAATAAGCAGATTTCTTTGTACTCCTCTAAAGATTAATCTGCCTGTGCTTACAAAGATGAAAGAAATTCCCCAATAAATAAAAATTAAAAATCTGCTTGTTGAAGAAACATTATGAAGAAAGTCATCGATAAATATTATTACAAATAAAATAATTATTCCAATAAAAGTTGCTTTAAATAAACTTGATATTTCATCAAATCTTGAAGAAGCAAACCACGATTGGTAGAGTCCAACAAAGAAAAAAATCAACAACCAGTATACATATAAAATCAAAATCGGGATAAAAAAATCCGGAACAAAAATGTAATTAAACACACCCGTGCCTGCCCTTAAAGTCAGATATAGAAGTGCAGCGAAAAGTAATGACAGAAAGTCAGTAAGAAGTAAAAATATTTTTTCGTATTTAGTATTCAAATTTTTCTAAAATTTATCTTTCGGTTGATTGCCAGATTATAGAATGCTTTCCTCTTAAAAAACGAATAATACCTGCTAACAAAGCAACATTCGTCATTAAAAAGAAAAACGGTAAAGAAAAAACTGGAATTCTTTTTTTTATCTTAATAAGGAAATAACCGATAATCCCTAAAAAATAAAACATAATCTGTGCTACAAAAATATAAAGAAAAACGGGAGAAAATGATATTAAAAATATACTCGTAATTAGAAGTATTATCAACTGTAGCGGTAAAAACCATCTTGATATTTTATGAGACCAAAAAGCATAAGAAAGTAATAAGTTTTTATTAAATAAAAGCTCACAGAAGTAAGTAATGGTTTGAAGATTAGTAGAAATAAATCTTACTTTTCGTTTATACTCGGCGAGATAATTTTTGCCGACCTCCTCCTTGGCAATTGCTTTTTTGCAATAAGTAAACCTGTATCCTTTTTTTAATACAGTTAGCGAGATAAAAAAATCATCAGTAACTGCTCTATCAAGTGGGATTGTATCAAAAATCTTTTTCCTTATTGCAAAAATTCCGCCGTTAGCGCCAATAACAATTCCTAATTTCCCTTCAGCGTTTTTAAGTTTTGATTCAATCGCCCAATATTTAGCTTCTTCAACTCCCTGTTGACGTATTTCGGAATCATCTGTTAAATGAAGGTTTCCACAGACGCCGCCTGTTTTTTCATTAGTAAAATCTTTGACTAGGTTTTTAATTGCATCTTTTTCAAAATGAGTATTGGCATCAGTAAAAAGTAGAATTTCATTTTTAGCAGATTCTACAAGATCGTTGATAACAGCTGCTTTTCCCCTTCTTTTTTCAAACAGGAAAATTTTTACATTCTCATACTTTTGTTCAAATAACTTTAATATTTCATTTGTTGAATCGTCAGAACAATCTGATCCAATCAAAATTTCTAACTTAGATAAATCATAATCACAGCTAAAAATATTCTTTATTCTTTCAGCTATAACCTTTTCCTCGTTGTAAGCAGAAATAAGAATAGAAACTGATGGTTGATAATCACCTTCATTTTCTTTTTTACGAAATAGAGAAAATAAAATTATCAGAAACGGATAAATTATATATGAATTGATAAGTATTAACATATTAACTATCATCAATAAAAATATAATATCATATAATCTGTAATCTGACAACATATGCCTTTATTAATTTACTAATCTATTGCTTCTGAATTTTTTAATACTTTTTGAAAATAATTAAATAAATCCCTCGAAACAATCTGCCAGGAATAAATTTCTTCAACTAAAACTCTGCCATTTTTTCCTATCCGTTCTCTTTCCATTTTATTATCAATCAGATAGCGAACAGCATCAAAAAAAAGTTCTTCAGAATCTTTAATTAGAATATTTTCATTCTCTTTGTATTTAATACCTTCTGCTCCAAGAGATGTTGTAATAATCGGTAAACCCATAGCCATAAATTCAAGAATTTTAATTCTCATTCCACCACCGACCTGTAAAGGGATAACCGCAATTCCAGCTTTTTTACAAAATGGTCTTACATCTTCAACTTTTCCGGTAACGATAACATTTTTACTTTTTAAATTTTTTATCCTATTAGATGGATTTTTCCCTACAATATAAAATACAAGTTCAGGGAATTTATTTAATAATTTAACAAAGACTTTATTATAAAACCATAAAACAGCATCTTCATTTGGTTTCCAATCCATAGAACCCAAGTAAATTAAATTATAATTGGTATAATCTGTCCCGTTAGTAAAATAATCAAGATCGACTCCCGATGGAGAGACCAGAGTTTTGGATATTAAATGACCTTTTGATTTAGTGTATTCTTGATCTTCTTTCGAAATAAAAATAATGTTTTTTATTTCATTGATACATCGTTGTTCAACTACAGACATTTTTTGCTGTTCATACTTAAAAAATTGCTGTAGAAAAAAATTGTTCGTATAATCATAATACCTTTGCATTATTTGGGACTCGATATTATGAAATCTGATTGTGATTGGCAAATCAAATTCTTCTTTAATTGCAAATGCATATTTAGAAGTATGCAAAGATTCAAAATGAATTAAATCATAATTGTTATTTTTAATTTTTTTCTTAATAATTTCTAAAAAATTACGATTGAAAAATTTACTAACCAGATATGACTCATTAAATAATAATGCTTTGATTAATTTTACTTTAGAATTAATTGAAGGGACAAAATATACTTCGGCATTAGGAATTTTTTCCTTCTCAGATAAAGTTAATAGTTCTTTATTCAAGCAAAGCAAATCAACTTTTTCACAATATTGTTGAAGGTTTTCAAAACTATTTTTTATCACAATTTTTGCACCATCATTTGCGGGAAAAGGAAATGAAGGTGAAATCATTAATATTTTCATATAAAATTATTAAATGTATAAAAAAACATAAAAAATTACACTTTACTATCAGAGTTTTTAATAACTTTAATTATTTCCAGGTAATCTTTTAAAGATAATATTTTTGTTAGACTGAAGATTAAAAGTAATGCTGTAGTCTGCCATAAGATATTATACAAAAGACTCAAATGAAATAATTTTGATGCAAGAAAAAATATAATTACACTAAGTATTAAAGTAATTAATGATTGAATTATAACAGCAATAATCTTTTGAAAATTATAAAACCTGATTACAAAATAAGTATATAAAATAAAAATTATGCTTTCAGTTAGTACAAGTGAGATACAAGCACCCAAGAATGAATATTTAGGAATTAAATAAATATTTGCAAGAAAGCTAATAATGCAAGCAAAAGCAACGCTAACAGCAGAATATTTTTCTTTTTTAACAACTACAAGCATGTTTCCTAAAGCAAAATTTAATCCAAGTGGAATAATTGTCCATATTATTATTTTTAAACCAGTTCCTCCTCCGGAATAATCATCACCAAATAAAATATGATTAATCTCATTACTATTAAAAGCAATAATAAATGCAATATATAAAGAGATTATTACGAAAAATTTGAACAGTTTTTCAATAAAGTGAAGAACTTTTTCCTTGTCCGAAAAATAAAACTTAGAAATAATTGGAAATGCCGCAGACATTACTACTGTTGGAAACAATAAGTACATTTCAATTATTCTATGTATAGAACCATAAATTCCGATTATTCTTTTATTATCAATAAAAAATTGAAGTAATAGCACATCCACTCTAAAGTAAACAGAGATAAAGATATTAAGCAGAATTAGAAAATAAGATTTTTTCAGTAAGGCAGAAATTAATTTTATATTCGGTCTAATTATTTTCAGCTCAAATTTTTTCTTTAACTTTAAATAAAAGTATAAAAGTGTGCTCAGATTCGCCATCATCATGACAAACAAAAAGTACAAAAGTCGATCAGATATGAGAAGAATAGCTGTCCCAAATACTATTAGCATCAATTTTTCAAAAATTAACATTAGTGAAAATGTTTTAAAATCCTGCTGAGATGCCACAAAAGAGCGAAGTGAAGTAACCAAGAATGTTATTGTTTGAAAAATTAAAATTAGGAGTATGAATATTAATTCTTCTGTCTTATAGATTCCAGTAAATCGCAGGATCAAAAAAATAAAAAAAATGATACAAAAAACGAGAACTCTAAAAGCATTAATATTACTAAACAATTCAGAAGAATAAGTACCCTTTTGGGTCAACTCTCTTATTAAATAGTAATCCAATCCACTGTCTATTAAAACTGAAAAAATAATGACAATTGACGTAGCATAAGTATATACTCCAAACTGCTCAGAGCCAAGAATTCTTGCAGCCAGAATAAAAAGTAATACCCAAAGAGGTTTCGTGATTAAATTAGCTAGAGTAACCCAGGAAAAGGATTTGAAAAGAAAATTTTTATCCATTTAAAGCCACTTGCTTGTTAACCTTTAAAGCCCTTTTTTCTATAGCGGGGATACAAAATAAAAGAAAAATCAGACTTAGTATAAAATCAGCACCAGTTACTATTAGCGAGAAAAATGAAATTTCAATAATTATGAAAAAATAAACTAACAATACAAAATATTTTAGTTTTCCTGTCGAAAAAAAAGCGAACCAGAAAAAAGAAGTGGTTAACCCAAGAAAATACAAAATTAAAAAAACACCCCAATCACCATAATCAGCATGTAAATCTCTCAAGAAAGTACCAGTATTAGTCCACATAGGTATATAATATCCCTTTTTATCAAAAGGTACTTTTTCTGTTAATTCAAACTTTGAAAAGAAATTATAAAATGCAGCAAATGTAGTTTCACCGAACCTATTATTTTCTTTTTCTGACTGTAAATATTTATCTAGTACGCCAACATGACTACTTAAATAAATATAAATTGAAGGTGAAAAAAACACATTTGTTCTCAAACTACTTAAGCTTCTGCTTGTGCCTTTATATTTTTCATATGTACCACGAAATGATCTTACAGCAACTGCTCCAGCAATAACGATAATCAATACAAATGAGATTATAATGAAATTTCTACTTTTACTTTCTTTTTTTGCATCGGGATCTTTTAAAAGATAGTACTTAGCAAGTAAATATGATGTTAAAAAAGAAACCAATCCGAGCAACATACCAATTCTTGCAAACATTGCTAGACTTTTAAGCATATAACCAAGCAACGGAAGAATAGCAATTATAGATAATTTCCTTTTATAAGCAGAATATAAGCCCGCTAAAAAAATTCCTATTAATGAAAACACCTGAAAATAAGGGACAATGCCTTCAATTTTAGAATGGACACGAAGAGAATAAATATCACTGGCAGCTAAAAAAACTGCTCCAACTCCTCCAAACATTTTTATTAGAACAGACCAGGTATGAAGAGCGTTTATTAGTCCAATTATTCCAAATAAAATTATTGCCCATTTTAGAGTATTTCCATCATCAGAAAAAAGTAATAACCTTATGGTTTGTTTTCCCATAACATTATTATTTTTTTCAAAAGAGCTCCTTGCAAAATATACAGTGATTATCCCCAAAGCATATGCAAGAAAAGAAAAAATAATAAGATACCAGGTTATGAAAGACAAATCTTGATAAGGCATCAATTTTAGTTCGTACAAAGACAACATCCAAATCCATATTATTGAATATACTGAAAGAGGATTAAAAATTCTTAAAAAGATTTTTTTTCCGACAATAAGGAAAAGGAATAAAATGAAGATAGTTATAAAAAACATTAATAGTTCTTACTTTACTCTATAAAATCTTTTAATTTTATTAAAGAAAGAATTAAGTCTTTTATCCACAAGATTTTTTAACAAAATATCATTTGCGTGTCTTTCGCCTATAAAAACAATTAAGATAAGAAAGAAAAGAAATAATCCTGAAAAACCTGCAACAATAAAACTTCTTTTAGGAGAATATTTTTCAATGGGTGGAACTGCAAAGTCAAGCACCTGAACAGTTGGAATACTTTTTTGTTCCTCAATTTTAGCTTGTTCATAAAGTGGAAGAACTACTTCCAGAATTTTCGTTTGAATTTGAATTTCTCTATAGTATTTAAAATACTTCATTATAATTTCAGGTGCTTTTTTAAATGGGAAAAGTATATTAGAAGTATCGGAAAGTGAATTTGCATTTTTTAATTCTGAAACTTTTTTGTTAATCATTGAAATTTGATTTTGAACCAAAGAATATTCTGGAGAATTAATTCCTTTGGTTTGCATTACTGTAAATTTATTTATTTCAAGTTCTGCAATCTTAGATTCTAATTCGGCAGCAACTTTTACTGCAAGTTCTATTTGTTCAGGAATAACATATATTCCATATTTTTTTTGAAATAAATACATCGAATCTTCAGCATTTCGCAGATCTTCTATATTTTTAAGATACCTGCTTTCAATAAACTTTTTGTTGTTTTTAGCTTGTTCCGTAGTAAAATGTATATTAAGGCTGTCTAAAAGATAAACAAAATAGTTTGCCATAATTGCAGCTACTTTTGGGTTTTTATTAATAACACTTATCTCAATCATTCCAAATTCATTAGGATCAAAAGACAAATCACTTCTAAAAACTTTTAGTAGCTTATCATAGTTTTGATTTTTTATATCATAATATTTAAATAAATCAAATTTGTCAATTACATATGTTAAAGTTTGTCTACTATTCAAAATCCCCAGCAACATATCCTCAGATGTATTGCCGCCTAAACCAAACAGCTTAGCTCCAACCGAGACAGGTGAACTACCTGAGACCAAACCGGCTAATCCTCCAAGTCCCATATTATTTTGCTGTGGAATCATAACTACTGTAGTAGCTTTGTATTGATTTGCTAATAATAAGACAATCACAACATTGATTGTTAAAAAAAACAAAAAATTAAATAAAATAAAATTCTTCCACTTGAGCAGAATTGATAAATAGTCGGAGAGTTTTGTAGTATTATTCTCTATCGATGAATTCATATTGACTCTTCTGTTTATACTTTAATAATGTAATTATAAAACTCAGAATAATTTTTATATACCGAAGAAGAAAGGAAATTTTTCATATGTTCCTTTAAAGTGTCGTATTTTTTTTTGATTAATTCTTTATGAATAATAAATTTTTCTATTTTACTGGTTAGTTCGTGTACATTAGCAAATAACAAATCTTCATCATGGTTCAAAATTTCCGGGATTGCTCCGTTTTTAGAACCCATTGGTAATGCACCACAAAAATACGATTCAATTAATCCCATACCAAAAGTTTCATTATATCTGGAGGGTAGAATAAAAAGATCGGCATTTTTAAAAAAATCCGAGAGTTCAGCTTCTGATTTCCATCCATACATTTTATAAGATGCAGCAGGTAGAGTGGAAAGCATTTTTTTTGTCTCATCCAGATAATTACCCTGTCCGATAATAAGTAACTGAATTTTATTTCCATATTCTTTGTATAACAATTTAAATGATTCAACAAGAATGTCTATTCCCTTATAAAAGTCAATAGCTCCTGCATACATAATTACCATAGGATTCTTACTGTCTTTTTCCGAAGTTCTATAAATCTCGTTCGATGCAGAATTATATATTTTCCAAATCTTATTTGAAGTTACATTCAAATCAGAAACCAAAATTTCTTTTACATAATCGGAAGGTGAAATGAGATAATCAATTTCTTTTTCAAGAAAGTTTTTTTTGATATATGAGACTAACGGAATTTTTTTATTTGGAAATTTAGTTCTGCGGCCTAAAAAAAAGAAATCATGAAAAGAGATCACTTTTTTGGCTTTTGGATATAACTTAGCCAAATATCTGATAATTTTTTGTGCGGGAAGTAAATTCATATTGTTAGAAATATGAATAATATCAATGTCTTTAAAAGGAATTTTTAATAATGCTTTTTTTATTTTAATCCAGTTGAATGGATTTATTAAAATATAGATGAGTAAACTTTTTCCAATTTTTTTTCTGCTGCCTATAAAATTCAAAATGAATTCAGAAATTCCCTTAAGATATATTCGCATTACTTTAATTCCATCAATTTCTTCAAACTTCGACTCTAAAAAAGAATCAAAACTTAATACAAACACATCATTTCCAGTTTTCAACTGATTTTCGGCAATTTTTTTGGTTTGTTTTTCAGCCCCTCCCGGTTCATTTGGATAGAATAAAGAAGTGACATATAAAATTTTCATTTCTTAGATACAAAATTTACCAAGATTAAAAAATATTCTTAATCGCTTTTACTACATCTTCAACATCGTTATCTGTTAACTTAGCTGAAAATGGTATGGAGACTGTTCTTTCAGAAATAAACTCAGCATTTGGAAAATCTCCGATTTTATAATTCAATTCTTTTTTATAATATGGATGTAAATGAACTGCTCTGTAATGTACTCCGGTTCCAATCTTTTCGTTATGCAGTCTCATTATTAAATCATCTCTATTCATCTTAACTTTATCAATGTCAAGTAATAAAATAAAAAGATGTAATCCATGTCTTGTATTTTCTTCAGGTTCCAGTGGTAAAAAGAATGGTAAATCTTTCAACTCTTTTTTATAATAATCCCAAATTTGCTTTCTTCTTTGATAATTTCTCTCAACTTTAGCTAGTTGATGAATTCCCAGTGATGCTTGAATATCTGTCATATTATACTTAAAGCCCGGGTAATAAACTTCATAATGTTTATACCCTTCGTCTGAAAATCTTTTCCAGGCATCTTTCGTCATTCCATGCAAAGCCCATATTTTTATTTTGCTTGCGAGATCATCATCATTGGTGGTTAACATTCCGCCTTCAGCAGTAGAAACATTTTTAGTTACATAAAAGCTATAACTTGATATGTCATTGAATGTGCCAATCTTTTTCTCTTTATATTCAGTTTCAATTGCGTGAGCAGTATCGTGAATTATTTTTAAGTTATACTCACGTGCCAGTGATTCAACTCCATCAATATCGCATGCTCTGCCTGCAAAATGGACAGGAATGATTGCTTTTGTTTTATCTGTAATTTTTCTTTTTACATCTTCTAAATCAATAGTCATTTTAAATTTGTCAACATCAACAAGTACCGGTTTAGCTCCCGAATGAATGACAGCGTTGGATGTAGCAACGAATGTCATTGTCGGAACAATAACTTCATCTCCGGGTTTAAGATCAAGAGCTAATATCGATAAGTGCAAACCAGCTGTACAAGAACTAACAGCAACAGCATTTTTAACGTTTATATAATTCTTAAACTCTTCTTCAAAACGGGCAACTTTAGGACCTGTTCCAATCCATCCGGATCTCAAAGTCTCTATTACTTCCTGTATTTCGTCTTCCTCAATTAAGGGACTACCAAATACAAGATAATCTTTACGCATTCGTATTCTCCGAAAATGTATGGTCAATTTTTTTTGTAATCTGCAAAGCAAATTACAAAACATTTTTTTGATATAGCAATACTAAATTATCCCCTTTTTATTCAATAAAAAGGCATTTTTTTGTTACTAAGTACTTGACAAAAGAAATTTTTGTTTTATTTTTGCAATAGAAATTAAAAGAAAGAATAAATTTATAGTAGATTGCTACCGGTTTTAACTTTGTAAAATCAAGTTATGGTTTAAACCAGAGTAGTAATGTTACGCCGATTTCAGGAATTTCTCTGGTCGGTTTTTTGTTTATTTAAGAAAGGAATGATTATAATTATTGATACGTATTGTTATGTTCAGTATTGTTTATTCAATAATAGAAAGGTGATACTATGAAAACCGTATCAGCAAAAATAAATAACCCGTTAGCAGAATTAATTAGTGATGATATTTACGAACTTCTTACTTATCATGGACTTATTGATGAGAAGTCTGTTCGCGATTACCAGATAAGAAAAAAATTCAAGCAATTAAGATCCAGTAAAGTAAGTGCTGGCGATGCGATTGAAGCTATCCGTGATGAATATCCTTATTTACAGTTTGATACTATTAGAAAAATAGTTTACCAGATAAGTAAATAATTATTCTCACTTTATTTCGCTTACTAAAAATATTAATCGCTATTTATTTATCTAATTAAAATTTAGAGCCCGGAGTTTTGCCGGGCTAATTTTGAAATATTAATCAGTAGGTTTTTAATGGCAAAAATTGAAAGAAAGAAAAACGTTAAATCTTCTAAACGTATTGCTGGCTCTCCATTCAGTATTTACTGGAATTCAAATAATTATATTATCCTTATTGCAGGACTTATTACCGCAATAATTGGATTTTATTTTTTAAGTGTTAAGCCTTGGGATAGCACTTCTGCATTAGTAATTTCACCAATTATTTTGCTTATTGCTTATATCATAATAATCCCGCTATCAATACTTTACAAGAAAAAAAATAAGGAATCTGAGCAGGAGATTAAATGACTCTTGCTAAAGTAAGAGGAAATATTGTTTCTACTCAAAAGGATCAATACTTAAAAGGACATAAGTTAATGATCATTAGACAAATTGATCTTGAGGGAAATTTTATTGGAAACGATGATATTGTAGCTCTTGATCTAATTGATTCCGGAATTGGTGATACAGTTCTAATCGTACAGGAGGGGGATGCTGTTCAACAAATTCTTGGACATAATAAAGCTCCGGTTCACACTATGATTGTTGCAATAGTAGATCAAATCGATTATAAAAAATAAATCAATATGTCTAAACTTAGTTTAGAACAGATTGCTCACCTTAAATTACTCCTCTCGATTGATGGAATCGGACCAATTAAACTTAGAAACCTGATTGCAAAATTTGAAACAACAGGAAACATTCTTTCTGCTCCCATTGAATCACTTATTCAAACAGAAGGGATTAACGATTTTCTTGCTTCAAAAATTGTTGAGTTAAGAAAGTCAGCAGAAAAATTTAAAAAAATTACTGAGCTTGAATTAATACTTCTTGAGAAAATTAATTCTCGGCTGATTACCATTTGGGATGACGAATACCCATATTTGCTAAAGAAGATATATGATCCTCCAGTAATTCTTTATTATAAGGGCGAATTTTTAGATGAAGATAATTATTCAGTTGCCATTGTGGGAACACGACAACCAACTAATTATGGAAAGATTCAAACAGAGAAATTAGCATCAGATTTGGCATCACAAAAAATTACTATTGTAAGTGGATTAGCAAGAGGCATTGATTCAGTGGCTCATCGTACAGCTTTAAAGAATGGCGGACGAACAATTGCAGTTTTAGGTTGTGGAATAGATGTAATTTATCCTCCTGAAAACAAAAAATTATTTGATGAAATTTGTGAAAAAGGTCTAATTATTTCCGAATATCCACCGCGAACCAAACCAGATGCAGTAAATTTTCCTAAACGTAACAGAATAATATCTGGTTTATCTCTTGGTACAGTTGTAATAGAGACTGCCGAAACTGGTGGAGCACTTCAAACAGCATCATTTGCACTTGACCAGAATAGAGAAGTGTTTGCTTTGCCGGGAAATGTTGGTGTAAGACAATCGGAAGGTACAAATTGTATCATAAAGAAAGGAACTGCAAAACTTATCACTTGTTCAAGTGATATCCTTGATGAACTAAAAATTAAATTAAAGACCGTTGCAGACAAAGAATATCCCCGAGAAAAAATTCAGCTTACAATTTTCGAAGAAAAAATTTTAAGTTTATTAAGCGACGAACCAAAATATATAGACCTTGTTGCATCTCAATCATCATTCTCTACTCAAGAATGCCTAACGCATTTATTAACTCTTGAAATTAAAGGACTTGTAAAACAACTTCCTGGAAATAATTTTGTTTTGCTCTAGTCGTATTTTTTTTTATTCTTCCAGAGTTTAGAAAGGCGTTCTTTAAGATTCTTCTCCTGTCCAATCTCAGTAGGTTTGTAATATTGAACTCCTTTCAATTCCTCAGGCAAATAATTCTGTTCAACAAAATGATTGTTGAATTCGTGAGCATATTTATAATCCTTTCCATAACCAAGTTGTTTCATAAGGTTTGTAGGAGCGTTTCTTAAGTTAAATGGAACGGGATACAAAGGTTTATTTTTTACATCACTGGCTGCTTTTTCTATAGCAAGATAACTCGCATTGCTTTTAGGTGATGAAGCAAGATAGGTTGCACACTGTGATAAAATAATTCTTGCTTCTGGTAAACCAATTTTTTCAACAGACGAAAAACATGCTTCAGCAAGAAGAAGTGCATTAGGTGATGCATTACCAATATCCTCACTTGCAAGTATTATCATTCTTCTTGCAATAAACAATGGATCTTCACCACCTTCAATCATTCTTGCCATCCAGTATACTGCTGCGTCAGGATCACTTCCTCGAATACTTTTAATAAAAGCGGAAATTAAATTGTAGTGTTCTTCGCCTGCTTTGTCATAAATAATATTTTTCTTTTGAAGAACATTTTCAATTGCTTCTTTAGAGATAATGATTTCTTCATTTTTAATTTGCTGCACAACAACCGCTTCAATCAGATTTAATAATGTTCTTGCATCACCTCCAGAAACGTATATCAGGAAGTTTTTGTCAATTTCTTTTATAATTTGTTTCGATAAAAAATCATCTTTTGTTAATGCGTGGTTAAGAATATCTTCAAGATGATTTTTTTCAAGTTCATTTAGAACATATGTTCTCATTCTTGAACGCAATGGTGGTATTACTTCGAATGATGGATTTTCAGTAGTTGCACCAATAAGTATAATTGTACCAGATTCCACTGCTCCCAGCAAAGCGTCCTGCTGTGCTTTGTTAAAGCGATGAATTTCATCAATAAACAGAATAGTTTTTTTATTTAATTTTTTATTTTCATCAGCAATTTCAATTATTTTTCTAACATCTTTTACTCCTGAAGATACAGCATTAATCTGAAAAAATTCTGATTGTGTATTTTCAGCTATCAGTCTGGCAATTGTTGTCTTGCCTGTCCCCGGTGGACCCCATAATATGAATGAACTTAAAGTATCATTCTCGATCATCAAACGGATTGGTTTATTTTCGCCAAGTAAATGGTTCTGTCCTTTAAATTCGCTTATTTTTTTAGGACGGATTCTTTCGGCAAGTGGAATTTGAGGAATATTAATTTTTTTTTCAGTCACGGACTTTGTTGTTCCACTTTAATTTTAATTTCATTTTTTCTGCTCATATTATATTTCTCTCTTGCGACCCGTTCAATTTTTGCGGGAAATTTTTTTTCGAGAGAATCAATTTCATTTTCAAGATTTTTTTTCTCTGATTGTGCTTTATTGATTTCAGTCTGTAGTTTATTCATTTCACTTTTTAATTTAAAATATTTAATTATTCCGGATTCATTAAAAGTTAAATACAACAAACCAATAAAAATAAAGGTAATAACTGAAATCAAAATCAGATTATTGTTTTTAAGTTTTAACATTACAAAGATAACTTTACAATTCTATCACATAATTCTTCAAATGAAATTCCGATAGCTTTAGCCATCTTGGGAATTAAACTTGTTGCTGTCATCCCGGGTAAAGTATTAATTTCAAGACAATATATTTTATTATCCTCTGTTAACCGGAAATCTGTTCTTGCATAACCTTTACATTCTATACAATCAAAAGTAATTTTTGTAAGTCTTTGAAGTTCTTGAGAAACATGTTTAGGAATATCTGCAGGGACATAATAATCACTCATTCCTTTAGTGTATTTGCACTCGTAATCATAAATAAAATGCTTGGGTTTAATTTCAAGCACAGGTAAAACTGTATCTTCTATTATTCCTACTGTCATTTCCCTGCCGGGAATAAATTGTTCGATCAAAACTTTTTCCGAATATATAAAAGCATTCTCAAGGCATTTTTCTAATTCCTGAATATTGTTACACACTTCAATAGCAACTGAAGAACCTTCATCATTCGGTTTAACAACTACAGGGAAATTAAATGAAGAAGTAATTTTCTCAACTACTTTTGGAAGTTGATATTCTTTCTTTAATACTATAAAATCTTCAGGGACAGATACTCCGTGATCTCTAAAAATTATTTTTGCCATCTCCTTATCCATTGCAAGTGCGCTTGCAAGGACACCTGAACCAGTATATTTAACTCCATGCATTTCAAGCAGAGATTGAATTGTTCCGTCTTCTCCCCACTTTCCATGCAAGCCAATGAATGCAAGATCAATTTCATTAAAAATATTTAAGGATAGTGCCTCTAAATAATTTTTTGTTTTTACTTCCGAAAAATTCTTCCCCGCGAGAAAAAAATCATCAACATTTGTTGGTTGATTTTTACCATAGGCAGGATCAATTAATTCAACCTGGTAACCAAGTGTAGTTAATGCATTATATATAGCTTTACTGGAAAGCTTTGATACTTCTCTTTCACTTGAAGAGCCTCCAACAATTAATCCAATTTTTATTTCTGAATTTCTTATCATGTTTCAAATTTATTTTTAGGATGAAGTTTTATTCCATAACTTTTTTCCGCTATAGAATAAAGCTGTATTAATTTTTCTCTGTCAATTTCTTTTTCACCACCAAGCATTTTTGCAACATAAACTGACTTTGCAGTATGCTCAAGTTTCTCCATTCTGTAATACGCTTCTTTGAGACTTTTACCGATTGCTACCGCACCATGATTTTCCAATAAAAATACATTTGCATAAGCAATAAAAGGTTCCATACTTTGGTGTAATTCCTCTGTGGACGGAGTTGCATATGCACACAAAGGTATTCTTCCAATTGTTAATACAACTTCCGGAAAAATCGGTTTATCGAGGTTTTTTCCAGCAGTTGCAAATGCAGTTGTATAGACCGGATGACAATGGATCACTGCATTTATTTCAGGACGATTTTTATAAACAAAAAGATGAATTTTGTACTCAGTAGAAATTTTTCCTTTACCATCAATTATTTTTCCATTCGAATCAATTTCCAGAATGTCGTTAAATCCTACATCTCCTTTACAAACTGCAGATCTTGTTATTAAGAAAGAATTTTTAGAAGCACGAACAGAGATATTGCCATCAAAACCCGAGACAAAATTTTTTTCATAAACACGATGACAGGTGTCTATCAATTCTTTTTTGTTGAACATTTCTTTTCAAACTCTTCAATTAATTGCATATTGATTAATCCTTCTTCACCAGCAATTTCAGGATTTTCATTCTTAAGAAAAGATTTATTAACGCTTCTTAATAAACGGAAAAGATTATTTGCTCTCTTCCTGAATACCTTCTTAGTTTCACCATCAAGCAGAATGGTAAGTTTTGATGAAGCAGGAAATCTTGCACCAATTAAATTATCAATATTAATTGCTCCTTTTGTTCCCAGAATTTCAATCCTGTTAAATGCTTTTGGAGTACAATACGAAACCTGAAAAGCACCATAACCACCATTTTGAAATTTTGCTATTCCTTGAGCAAAGTCTTCTACTTCTGTTTTGTAAAGAATATTATCCATCACTCCATCAATAGAAATAATTTCACCGCCAAGAACTCTTAAAAGATCAATCAAATGAGTACCAAGGTCTCTAATTGCACCGCCTCCAGCAAATTCTTTATTATATCGAAAATTATCCATTTGTGAAAAATTAATACTAAAACTTAATTTAATAGTTTGAAGTTTACCAATCATCTGTTTCTGAATTAATTCTTTTGTTTTTCTTATGATAGGATGAAACCTGTATACAAAATTTAATGACAATTGAACATTGTTTTCTTTACAAACATTTACCATTTCTTCTGCCTGGGCGGCAGAAACAGACATCGGTTTATCG
Source organism: uncultured Ignavibacteriaceae bacterium (assembly GCA_964596145.1). GTDB lineage: Bacteria > Bacteroidota > Ignavibacteria > Ignavibacteriales > Ignavibacteriaceae > CAZHVS01. The sequence goes on along the minus strand of CAZQSR010000029.1, from coordinate 6,451 downwards.
CAGAGAATGTGTTTGCCAGCTTTTGCCGCTTTTATTACCTGTTCATAATGATCAGAATTTTTACTGCCAATGTAAACTGCATCAATTTCTGATTTTAAAAATTTCTCATAATCATCGTATGCATTTTGTATCGAAAATTTTTGTGCAAGAAATTTAGCACGATTTAAGTCGTAACTGTAAATAGAAACCGGCTTCGCTTTTCTTATAAGATTGAAAGTTGGCAACACAGACATTTCAGTAAATCTTCCACAACCAGCAATGCCCCATCTTAAGCGTTTCGAAATTCTACCAGTAATTTTTTTTCTGATTTTTAACATATCTAACTTGTTGGATATAAATCGTTATGGTTTAGTTTTAATTTGTTCATTAACATCTTAATCGGTGCTGAATTTTGCATTACATAAAAATGAATACTTGGAACATTTTTATTAAGTAATTCCTCCACCTGTTTGGCAGCCCAGTTCACTCCAATTTCAACAACGTGCTCGGGTCGGGCTGCAATAATTTCGTCTGCAAGTTCATCCGGAATATTCACATAAAAATTTCTCGGCAAATTTGTCAAATGAGATTTAATTGTTAATATTTTTAATCCCGGAATAATCGGAACTGTAATTCCTTCTTCACGACATTTATCAACATAATTAAAAAACGCATCGTTATTAAAAAACATTTGAGTTACAATATATTCGGCTCCAGCTTCAATTTTGGCTTTTGTCCATTTAATATCCATTTTAATGTTCGGAGCCTCAAAATGTTTTTCGGGATAGCCGCCAACTCCAATACAAAAATTTGAAGGTCTTGCATCAAGAAGATTTTCTTCAAGATATTTTCCCATATTCATATCAGTAATTTGCTTAACAAGATCTGCAGCATAAACATTTACACTTCTTCCAACAGGAATTGGTTTAGTATAACCGCTGTCATCACCTCTTATTGCAAGAACGTTATCAATACCAAGATAATTTAATTCTATTAAAAAATCTTCCGTCTCTTCACGTGTAAAATTTTTACAAAGGACATGAGGAACTGCATCAATATTATATTTATTCTGAATCAATGCACAGATTCCAAGTGTCCCCGGACGTTTTCTGTTTATTCTTT
>CAZQSR010000029.1:0-5340 GCA_964596145.1 uncultured Ignavibacteriaceae bacterium | reverse complement strand
GCAGCGTGACTTGTAATATCAATAAACGGCGGCTCGTACAAAGCAAGATCATCAATCAATTTTAAGAGTGTTTTTATATCTCCTCCGCGTGCAGGAGGAATTATCTCAAAACTGATAAATGGAGATTTTGCATTTGCTATATGTTCTATTACCTTCATAACCTTTTAACTTTTTATGCACAAATTTAACATATTATTAAAGAATACCGAATACCAGAAAAATATTTCCTGATAAAAGATTAATTTTGCAATAAAAAAAGAAAATGAAAATTGCACTTTTACTTTCCGGTGGTGTGGATAGTTCTGTTGCTCTTAATCTATTAAAGAATGAAGATTATGATGTAACAGCATTTTATCTGAAGATTTGGTTACAGGATGAATTTTCATTCCTTGGTAATTGCCCCTGGGAAGAAGACCTTGAATATTGTCGTAATGTTTGCGAACAATTGGATGTTCCGCTTCAAGTAATTCCACTGCAAAATGAATACTGGGATTTTGTTGTAACGTACACTATAACAGAAATTAAAGCCGGACGAACTCCCAACCCTGATATCTTTTGCAATCGCCTAATTAAATTCGGACAATTTTTTGATAAGATTGATTCATCATTTGTTAAGGTAGCTTCTGGTCATTATGCAAACGTTGAAGATGTTAACGGAAAATTTATTTTAAAAAGATCACCGGATCCTATTAAAGATCAGACTTATTTTCTGGCTTACCTTTCTCAATCACAATTAAGCAGAGCAATGTTTCCAATTGGAAAATATACAAAAGAAGAAATAAGACAGTTTGCAAATCAATTTAATCTTGCCACGAAAACCCGAAAAGACAGCCAGGGAATTTGTTTTCTTGGAAAAATTAAGTTTAATGAATTTGTTAAACATCATCTTGGTGAAATTGATGGAGATATTATAAATATTGATGATGGAAAAAAACTTGGGGAACATAAAGGTTACTATTTTTATACAATAGGACAACGCTCCGGTTTAAGATTAGGCGGCGGTCCCTGGTTTGTAGTAAAAAAAGATATTGAAAAAAATATAATTTATGTTTCTCGTGAAGATTACATTAATGAAAAAGAACGTTCTGAATTTGAAGTTGAAAACATAAACTGGATATCTGGAGTGGCTCCGATAAAGACTAATTTACTTGTAAAGATAAGACACGGGAAACATTTCTTTAATTGCAAACTTAATTTAATAAATAGCACATCAGGTTCTGTTACCATTGATAAACCTGATAAGGGTATTGCTGCAGGACAATTTGCTGTTTTTTATGACGATGATATTTGTTTGGGCGGAGGTGTAATAAATTAGAAGATTCCATCTCATAAGATAAAATGGAATCTTTAAAATTTTTTAATTTTATTTTTTTTCTTTAATAACACTCATTGCTGTAGCAATCATTCCCGCAACATCTGTAAGATTATTTGGAAGAATCATTGTATTATTTGTTTTGGCAAGATTACCAAACGCATTAAGGTATTGTTCTGCAACACGTAAATTAACTGCATTCAATCCACCTTCTTCATTAATCGCAGTTGCAATTTCACGAATACCTTTTGCAGTAGCAAATGCAACTCTTTCAATTTCTTGTGCGCGTCCTTCTGCTTCATTAATTCGTTTCTGTTTTTCGCCTTCAGATTTTGCAATCATTTCCTGTTTATCACCTTCGGCACGATTAATTTTAGCCTGCTTCTCACCTTCAGATTCTGCAATTAAGGCACGTTTCTCTCTTTCGGCACGCATTTGCTTTTCCATAGCATCTTTTATGCTTTGTGGTGGAATTATATTTTTTACTTCATAACGCGTTACTTTTACTCCCCACGGTTCACTCGCTTTATCAACAGCACTTACAATTTCTGTGTTTATTGTATCTCGTTCTTCAAAAGTTTTATCAAGTTCAAGCTTTCCAATAACACTTCTCATCGTTGTCTGGGCTAATTGCGTTGCAGCAAATTGATAATTATTGATTCCATAAGAGGCTTTCATTGGATCAATTACTTGCAGATAAAGTATTCCATCAACTTCAACTGATATATTATCTTTAGTGATACACACTTGCGAAGGAACATCAAGAGCTTGTTCTTTCAATGTATGCTTGTATGCTACTCTGTCCACAAATGGCATCAAAACATGGAAACCTGCTTCAAGGGTCGAATTATATTTTCCTAGCCGTTCAACTATAAAAGCGGATCGTTGAGGAACTGTGCGAATTGTTTTTAGAAATAGTATAAATGCAAAAAATATTAGACCAATTAGAATTACAGACACTTCATCCATTTTTTTCTCCTATAAAATTGGTTTTACAAATAATGTTAAATTTTCTTTTCTTATTACTTCAACTGTTTGTCCTTTTTGTATCTCAGTTTTAGCTTCTGCATTCCAGTTTGTTCCATGTAATTCAACTTTTCCACGGTTTGGTGGAATAATACTCTCAATAACTACTGCTCTTGAACCTGTGAATTCATCATCAGAATCATTCTCAAGAATGTTTTTCTTTCCTTTAAATAATTTCTGCATCCATTTCCTTAAAGAGATTAGAAGCACAACCGAAGAAATGCCAAAGATTAAGAGTTGAAAATGAAAAGGGATTGGAAACAACAGACATAGTATTGCAACAAGCCATGCGCCTACTCCAAAAAAGAATAATATTAATCCGGGGGCTGCAAACTCAAGAACAAGTATTACTAGTCCAATGATAAACCACCAGACTGCAGGGTTAGAATTAAAGTCCATTAATAGCTCCGAACATATTTTTGAAATCGATTGTAAGTAAATTAATGAAATTTAGAATAATTCAATAAAGCGATTATTCAATTAACAAAAATTAAAAAATGATGATTTAAAATGGGAGTAATTCTTTTTTAAGATATTTGCCTGTAAGACTTGCATTATTTGAAGCAATATTTTCTGGAGTTCCTTCAGCAATTATTTCTCCTCCAAATTCACCACCACCAGGACCAAGGTCTATTACCCAATCTGCTGTTTTAATAACATCAAGATTGTGCTCAATTATTACAACAGTATTACCTTTATCAACAAGTTTATTCAAAACATTTAATAGTATTCTTACATCTTCAAAGTGAAGACCTGTGGTTGGTTCATCAAGAAAATAGATTGTTTTTCCGGTAGATACTTTACTTAATTCAGCAGCAAGCTTTACTCTCTGAGCTTCTCCACCGGACAGAGTAGTTGCCTGTTGTCCAAGTTTTATATAACCAAGTCCAACATCATCAAGAGTTTTTATTTTCCTTTTTATGCGAGGTAAATCTTCAAAATATTTCAGAGCTTCTGCTACCGTTAAATCCAGTACATCAGAAATGGATTTCATTTTATAAAGAACTTCCAGCGTTTCTCTGTTGTATCTTTTGCCGTTACACGAATCACAAGTTACATAAACATCCGGCAAAAAATTCATTTCGATTTTCTTTAATCCATCACCACCGCATTCCTCGCATCTTCCACCGCTTACGTTAAAACTAAATCTTCCCGGAGAATATCCTCTTATTTTTGATTCAGGAAGTTGTGCAAACAAATCCCTGATGAATGTAAACAAACCTGTGTATGTTGCTGGATTCGATCTTGGTGTTCTTCCAATTGGCGATTGATCAATCTCTATCACTTTATCAACCAGTTCAAGCCCTTCAACTTTTTTATATGGAAGAGGAACTGATTTTGCCTGATAAATATCTTTCATTAAAATTTTGACAAGTGTTTCGTTAATTAAAGATGATTTACCAGAACCACTTACTCCTGTAATCGCAGTCAATAATCCAATTGGGATTTTTAAATCAACATTCTTAAGATTGTTTCCGCTTGCTTTGTATAATATTAAATTTTTTCCATTCGGTTTTCTTCTTTCTTTTGGCAATGGAATTTCTTTTTTATGCTTCAGGTAATCGAGTGTGATTGAAGTATATCCATTTTGAGATTTAAGAAGCTCTTTTGTTTCTCCTGAGATACAAACTTTACCACCATATTCTCCAGCACCGGGACCGAGATCAATTAAGTAATCAGAATTTTCAATAGTTTCTTTATCGTGTTCAACAACTATAATTGTATTATCAAGGTCTCTTAATCTTTTTAAGGAATCAATAAGTTTAATATTATCGCTTTGATGAAGTCCAATGCTTGGTTCATCAAGAACATATAGCACACCTGCAAGTTGAGTCCCAATCTGCGTAGCAAGCCTAATTCTTTGAGATTCGCCTCCGGATAAAGTTCGCGCACTCCTGTTTAAAGTCAGATAATCCAAACCAACATTTAGTAAGAAATCTAATCGTGAAGTAATCTCTTTTAAAATAGGTTTTGCAATTATTTCATCTCTTCCTTTAAGTTTTACATTAATAAAAAATTCTTTAGCCCTATTAATAGAAAGTTGAGAAACTTCAGCAATATTGTATTCCTGAAATTTGATTGACAAAGATTCTTGTTTTAATCTGCCTCCTTTACAGGCACTGCATTCAATCGTATTCATATACGATTCAACCCACTCTCTGATTTTACTAGAGGCAGTGTTGTTAAAATAATTTTGAAGGTAACCAAATATTCCAGAATATTTATGATGATAAGTTACTGCATCACCATCTCCGTAAGTGTAAGTAAAAGGAATTTTATCTTTTGAACCGTACAAAAGAATTTGCATCTGTTCTTTTGTAAAATCAGATAGCTTAGTGTCAAAATTAAATCCATAAATTTTTCCAATGGCTTCAATTTGTGTAAAAATCCAGGTTGATCTTGGTTTACCAAGAGGAGCAATACCTTCTTCATTTATTGACTTATCTTTATCCGGTATAATGAGATGAATATCCAGCTCTTTTTTTTCTCCCAAACCCTCACATTCTTTACACATACCGTAAGGTGAATTAAACGAAAAAGAATTTGGCGCAAGTTCCTGGTAACTTATACCACATTTTAAACAGGCAAGATGACGGCTGAAAACGAAATCTTTTTCTCCATCGTTAATAATTACACTTCCGCTTCCATAATTTAATGCAACTTCAACAGATTCAGTTAAACGGTTTATTGAGGATTCATCAATCTTAAGTTTATCAACAACAATCTCAATATTATGAATTTTATACCGGGCAGTCTGAAAACCTTTTTCAATTGTTTTTATTTCTCCATCAAGTCTCACTCGCAGAAAACCGTCAGATAGAATTTCTTCAAACAACTCTTTATAATGACCTTTTCTTCCTCGTACAACTGGAGCAAGGATCAGTATTTTTTTCTCATTCATCTCTGCTTTTATAGAATCAATAATCTGTGCAGAAGATTGCTTGGAAATAGTTTCTCCACAATTGTAACAATAAGCAGTACCAACTTTAGAATAAAGTCAT